>WFQB01000041.1 GCA_015487305.1 Parvularculaceae bacterium
ATATTTTGCTTGGGGGGCGGGTTAAAATTTCCAGCTTTTCAAGTGCCGGTAAGGAAACGGTTCTGACCTTTTTGGGGCCGGGGGATATATTGGGCGAAATTGCTCTGCTCGATGGTGGTGTGCGCACGGCGGCGGCGGTGGTTCTGGAAGAGACGAGAGCGCTTCGGGTGACCCGGGGGCAGTTTATTCCGTTTATTGAAGAGCATCCGAAAATTGCGTTGAAAATTATTGAAGTTTTATGCGAGCGCTTGCGGCGCACGGATTTATTTGTGGAAGAGGTGGCGACCATGCAATCGGGGCCGCGTCTGGCGCGGGCTTTATTGCGTTTGGCAGAAAGCCATGGCCGTGAACAGGGGGGCAAAGTGCTGATTGATTTGAAATTATCTCAAGCCAATTTGGGCGCTCATGCTGGGTTGATGCGGGAGAATGTTAATCGGCAGATGAAGATATGGGAAGAGGCGGGGATTATTGAAACGACCAGTGGTCGTATCACTATTCTTGACCGTCCGATGTTGGAACTGGTGATTGAAGGCGATGAATAGGGCCTAGATGTCAAAGCGGTATATCAAAGCGACCCTGCTCGGTATTTTTATTTAAATCTTTTGCTGCAAAGACCCGGCCATTCATTACCCCATAGGCCCCATGGGGCAGGATTTGCGCAGCGATAATTGCGCCGCCGAAATTAAAGTCTGCATCGGAATGGGATAGCGACCATGGCCGCATGGCACCTGTAAGGATGATGGTTTTTTCAAAACCGATTTCCTGTAAATAGCGCGCCGTCTCGCCCATGGTTGAGGTGCCATGGGAAATGACAATGGCGTCTTCATCGGCAGCGGTGATGGCCGAGGCGATTTCGGCGCGATGGTCATCGGTCATATCAAGACTGTCGATCAACATCAGCTTTTGCACTATCGGAAAAGAACATCTTCCTTGGGCTAATATTTCCGGAACTTGGGTGGTGCCGTCACGGTTGAAAGTGATGGTTTCCAGATGAGGGTCATGGGTTTTTTCAACGGTGCCGCCGGTTAGCAATATGCGGACAGGTTTCATTTTTTGCCCCGGAAAACATCTTCATCAAGCGCCCCTTCCCATTTGCCAACGGCGGAGGCAACGGCGGCGTCGCCGGTGACATTGGTCATGGTACGCATCATGTCGAGAATACGGTCAAACGGGAAGATGACGGCGATGATTAAAATCGCGGCTTCTTCGGGCACATTGAAAACAGACAGGACCGTAACTGCGAGGAATAAAGAGGCTGATGGGATGCCGGCAGCGCCGATGGATGCCATGGTGGCGGTCATGGCGATTAGCAGATAATCGGTCATGACAAGGTCCATCTCCAGCGCTTGCGCGGCAAAAAGAGCGATGAGGCCGAGATAGATAGACGTACCGTCCATATTGATGGTGGCCCCCAAGGGTAGGACCGAGCCGGCAACGGATTTTTCAACCCCGAGATTTTTGGAAACATTGGAGATAGTGACCGGCAATGTGGCGGCCGACGACGCGGTGGAATAGGCGGTCGACATGGCGTCGAGAATACCGCGAATGAATTTGAAAAAGGGCAGGCCGAGAATGATGCGGATAATGCCACCATAGACAAAGACAATCTGGAACAGGCAGGCGAGATAGAGCGCGGCTGTCAGCTTGCCAAGATTGACTAATATGCCAAGGCCCTGATCGCCAAGCACCCAAGCCATCAGGGCAAAAACCCCAAATGGGGCAACTGCCATGACAAAGCCGGTGACTTTTAAAATCGCTTCTGCACTGCTTTCAATCACCTCGCCAATAAGCTTGCCTTTTTCTCCGGCAGAAAGAATGCCAACGCCGAGGATGATGGCGAAGAAAATAGTGGCCAGCACATCAGTGGCGGACATGGCCTGCAAGGGGTTGGTTGGAATGATGGCGAGCAGGCGGTCTGTGATGGAGCCGGAATTGGCTGCGCTATCGAGACGCGAGGAGATGGTATTGGCAGCGTCAGCCGAAGCAGTGGTGTAGTCAATACCGACACCGGGTTCAAAATAGGAGCCAAAGGCAAGGCCAAGGCCAACGGCAAAAACAGTGGTGATGAGATAGAGGGAGATGGCTTTAATGCCGAGCGAGCCAAGGCGTTTGGGATCGCCCATGGCGACAACGCCGGAAACAAGGGTGGTGAAAATGAGCGGAATGACCAGCATGCGGATAAGCTGAACAAAGGCATCGCCAATGGGTTTGATGATGGTGGCCCGTTCGCCGAAGAAATAGCCCACAAGACCGCCAAGGACGAGGCCGGTCATGACCCGAACCCATAAAGGGAGTTTTAAGACATTGCCTAAAAAGAATAGCAATACAAAGCTTGCTGCAACGGTTGCCCAAAAGATCAAGCCTGTGGCTATGCCCATTTCTTCCATTTTCCAAAAACCCCTCGAAAATTCAATCCCATCTAAAAAAGCCCTTCGCCGGTAATTTCGGCGAAGGGCCTGTATTGTGCCTTGCTTGGAGCGATTAGTCCATCAAGCTGCGTGCAAAATAAACATATTGCAGAGCCATGATA
>WFQB01000042.1 GCA_015487305.1 Parvularculaceae bacterium
AAGGTGATGGCGCTCAAAAAGACATCAATATGGCGACCAAGCTCATCCCATAAATCATGGGTGAGACATCGGGCCGAAGTGCCCGTACAGCCCTTCAGGGCTTCGGGCGAGCAAGCAGTGGTGATTATATTTTCGTCAACGGCACGAACAATATCGGCGATGCGAATTTCTTCCGGGGTGACCAGTAAAGCATAGCCGCCGCCCGCGCCTCTTTGCGAAGTCACCAGCCCTGCCTCGCGCAATTTGCGAAAAAGCTGCTCAAGAAAGCTAAGCGAAATGCGTTGGCGCTCGGCAATATCGCCCAAGGCCACAGCAGCACCATCGCCGAAGCGCGAAATGTCTGCCATGGCCGTAACGGCGTAACGGGCTTTAGCTGTAAGTTTCATCTGGTAGGGGTCCGATATTGTTGTGTTTGGGGGAAAGTGTGCTATAGCGGCCCCACTGTTTTTCCGCATGACACCAACCCTGCGACAGAGATAGAAAGTCCGACTAGTTTGGTCAAGATTAAATATAGCAGAAAATGCAGCAATTATGTCAAATTTTGCGAGTAAACGAAGGAAATCCGAGTTAAACAAGCCGGTAAAACCTTGTCTTTCACTCGCCGCCACCCCATCTGATCCCTGTAATCCCCCCCTTGAAACAACCAAGCATCAAAAGAGTAACCATGCCTGAAATTATTTTTGCCGGCCCTGACGGGCGTCTTGAAGGTCGCTATCAGAAATCTCGCGAGGATGCGGCACCCATCGCCCTCATCCTGCACCCCCATCCGCAATTTGGCGGCACCATGAATAATAAGCTGGTTTACGAGATGTATCACAGCTTTGCCCGCCGTGGTTTTTCGGTGATGCGGTTTAACTTTCGCGGTGTCGGCATGAGTCAGGGCGAATATGATTCTGGGCAAGGCGAGCTGTCAGATGCGGCCACGGCCCTTGATTATCTTCAGGGGCTGAACCCCACCGCACCCTTCGTTTGGGTCGCAGGGCTGTCCTTTGGCGGCTGGATAGGCATGCAGCTTTTAATGCGCCGCCCGGAAATTGTTGGTTTTCTGGCCGGGTCGGTTTCGGCCAATCATTATGATTTCACCTTTCTGGCTCCCTGTCCGTCTTCGGGCCTCATCATTCACGGCTCGCAAGACCGGATTTGCTCGGCTGAAGAGACCAAAGGCATGGTGGAACGCACCCGCACCCAAAAAGGGCGCAAGGTGGAGTTCGCGGAAATCGAAGGCGCTGACCATTTCTTCTCCGGCAAGGAAGAAGCGTTTTTGAATGTCGCCGAAACCTATCTTGATGAACGCCTTGCCCTGCCGCCGGAAGGCAAATATTTTGAGTAACGCTAGGGCTATATTTCAAACTGACCCACTGCCCAAGATTGATCTGGTTGCCCCCCTCAGCGGGCTGGGGTTGGTCAACCTGTAGTCTATTCCTGATTTGGCCAATAGCTATGCGATGCTGGATAAAGGCGTGGGCATATTAAAATTTTTTTGCTTGGTGGGGTGATTTACTTTCTTGCTGGGTTGCCGCAAAAAATACATGAACCAGCCCTCAAGCCCTATTGCGCATTTTCTTTGACCATCCCGCAGCGTTCAAACCCATCAACCTAGAAGGAAATGATGGGATAGCCATGGAGAGATGAGTGATTAATCTCATCTTTTATCATAATTTTCTTTCTAGTGCTTATGGCTGCTAAATGTTAGTCTTGGAAAGAAAAAGCGAGACTTAGGTGACCCATAAAATTCGCGATCAATATGAGCAGCTTCCCTACCCCGAGCGTGACCCCGCTGACGAAAAGAAGCGATTAATTACCGGCTCGCCCTCGCATCCGGGAGAAATTGACACTTATATTTTTGGTGGTATGCGCGATTGGTCGCAACCAATAAAAATTTTGGTGGCGGGCGGCGGCACCGGCGATTCACTCATTATGCTGGCGAGCATGCTGGCCGCAAAGAAAGTCACAGCGGCCATTCATTATATTGACCTCTCCCATGCGGCCCGCAAAATTGCCGAACAGCGCGCCGAAATCCGTGGGCTGCAGAATATTATCTTTCATTCAGATGATATTTTAAACGCCTCATCCTATGGGGCGTTTGATTATATTGATTGCTGCGGGGTATTGCATCATCTGGAAGAACCTCAAGCGGGGTTCAAAGCCTTGGCCGATGCTTTGAAACCCGAGGGAGGTCTAGGCGGCATGGTTTATGCGCCTTTCGGCCGTACCGGTATTTATCCATTGCAAGCAGCTCTACGCTCTTTGGTGGGAGATCTGCCGACAAGGGAAAAACTGTCTCAAGCAAAAAAAATTGTAGAAGGGTTACCGGAAACCAACTGGTTTTCCAAAAATGATTTTGTCGGCGATCATAAGAATGGGGATGCCGGTTTTTATGATTTGCTGCTCCACGCCCAAGACAGGGCTTTCACGGTGACACAATTAAACACATATCTGCAGCGCGCTGGTTTGGGTTTGTGCGGGTTGATTGAGCCTATCCTTTATAACCCGTCGAAATATTTACCTGATGAGGCGGAAATCCGCACACGGGTCAAACAAATGCCCCCTATCGAGCAGGCACAATTGGCCGAAAACCTCTCTGGCGCTATTAAAACACACGTCTTTTACGCCTGTAAAAGCGTCAGTAAGGAGAGCCCATTTTCCCATCTCAACCCGCCCCCAACCAATATGCAGCTGGTGCCAAGGTTGAAAAATATCGACCCAGAAAAACTTGCAAACCATGTGACGAAAAAGGGTCGCCTCACCATCGGGTTGAATGGGCGCTCTTATGACTGTGTTTTGGCTAAAAAATTGGCCCCGATGATTGCGCTAATAGATGGACGCCCATTAGGAAATATTGCCAGCACGCTGGGCCTTGACCCCATATCTTTTCAAAACCAATGGCGTCAGGTGCATCACCCTCTCAGTGAATTTAATGTTCTTTATTATAGCCGAAAATTTTAACCCATAAATAACCCCTGCCGTATGGAGGTCCGGCAGGGGTTACTCTAATGATAGCAATGAATGGTGTCGCTAAAATTTACCCGACAGGAACAGACCAGTAGAAACACCACTCACATCATCGCCCGTGCCGGTACCATTATCGCTGAAATCTTCATCGAAATCTACAGAAGTCACTTGCACACCCACCTCTATATTTTTACTCCATTTGCGCGCCGCCTCAATCATAAGAGAGCCGATCTCTTCTTTTTCATTGCCGCTGCCAATAAAGACTAATTCATTGTCTATATTATTGCCTTTGAAATAGTTTAGGCTGTAGCGAATATCGCCGACCTCATATGAAGCACCGATTTCATAAGCCTCACCATCGGAAAATGGTGTGCCATTTTGTTCGGCATAAGAACCGCCAATGACCACGTCGCCAAATCCGAGATTGATACCAAATCCTGAAACGGTTGGGTCATCTGTTGCCGCGGGCGGGGCATCGGCGATGCCCCAACGACCAGAAACGGCCACATTAAAATCACCGAAGGATTCCACATAATTGGCACCAATGTCGAAATAATTACACGCCCGCGTGTTACAATCGGGAGACGTATTATTGCTAAAGGAGCTGTTATCCCGCGCATAGGAAACGCCCAGTTGGAAGCCTGCAAATCTCGGGCTAAAATAAGAGATGCGCCCCGCCTCGGCCTGCCCATCATTTTCAATAAAGGTAGAACCTAAGGTACCCCGTTCATAATCATTCCCGAATCCAACGAAAGAGCCACCAATGTCGCGAAACCCTTCTACTGGGAAAAAGCCCGTATAAACTTGATAGGTAAAATTATCGACACCGCCATCTTCGGACCGTACGCGCCAATTTTGCGATACCGGAGCGCCAAAAGTCATTTTATAGCCCGCAGAATCGGTCTGACCCAGCAGAATTTCGCCAAAGCTACCACGGATAAATAGGAAAGCCTCGTCAATATAATCCCCAGAACTATCATTATCAGCTTCCAATTGGATATTCGCGCCTATTTTAAGGCCATTATCCAGAGTAATCTCGGGAGCGAAATGTACTTCCCCATTAAACACCGTATCAGCCCCATTAAAATCTTCTGTCCCCGGCGTATCGGCCCCCGCATAGGCGATCATGGCGTTATAATAGCCACCAATCCTGGCATCCCATTCTTCCGCTTGAGCGGCTGAAACAAACACGCCCGTCACGCTGACCACCGAACTTAATAAGGTCAATTTCAATTTTTGCATGGTTTTCCCTCCATTCACGCGCTCAAGACAAGATTGAAGGAAGTCGCGACGATCGCGCATCATACATTTGCATTATGGAAAAGAAGATTAGAGTTCGAAGGTAAAAAGTTTTTCCAACAAACCAATCTGGCTTCGGACAGCACATTTTTCTAGGATTCGTTGCTTATGAACCCTTGCAGTATTAACGGAGATATTTTGTTCTTTGGCATAATCGGCCGCCGTCTGTCCGTGGGATAGACTGTCGAGTAATTTTGTTTCTGCTGGTGTCAACCCGTGCACTGCAGCAAATTGCGGAATGTGGCTGCGCGGATCAGCTTCCTCTACGGCTTTAGCAAAACCTGCTACAATTTTGGGGTCCAATTGCGGTAATATTTCTTCCAAACGTCCCAACCATTCGGGAACTTCGCCAATTCTCTCGCCTTGGAAACGCTGTTTCGCTGCATGTGATAACAAAACATCTTGCGCGTTGGACATTCCTTTTTTTGGTTTTTTTACCACGCCATCTCCGCTATAGTTAAAACATGGAAAGTATAGCACAACATGCCGCCCGTGCCCAAACGCTAACAAGCCTCGTGGAGCTTGAACATTATAACCTTTTGCATCGCGTTCAGGTTAAACCTGACCAATTGACCAAAAGCTTGGGCAGCACCTTACGCGAGGTTTTTGCAAAATGTGAAAACCTGCTGATTGAAAAAATTTCCATGGCGCGTTTGCGCAAAGTCATCCGCCAACTGAATAATCCATTGGCCTTAAATACCTTTTTGCAACAGATGCGGGTGGATGTGGCGGACGGGCGCAAAGGCACCATCACCTTGATGGCCGCGGGGGCGGACGGATTTAAATTCATCGCCGAGTCTCCCCCTTTAAGCGATCTTCAAGATATGTACGCTGCACGTAGAATTTTATTCTACCTACCGGGCGGCGGATTCATTTTACCCACTTCTACCCATCAGCGCCAGCGCATCACCGCGCTGGCGAAGGGGTGTCAGGCAACCGCCATCATTGGTGAAGCACGATTGGCGCCGGAACATCCCTTCCCCTTGCCGCTCCATGATTTGCTCGATCAATATCGCCAGCTCTTGCAAGAATATTCCGGTGACGAGAGTGAGATATTTATTGGGGCTGACACTGCCGGGGCGAGCCTGATGATGGGCATGATCCAACTTGCCAAAAAAGAAGGGCTGCCCATGCCCCGCGGGATTATTCTGTATTCGCCATGGGGCGATTTGGGGCTCGCGGGCTGGTCCTATCTGACCAGAAGCGCCACCTCCAACAGTCCCTTTCGTATGGAAATGGCCGCCTTTTGTGCCAAGCTCTATCTGGGTGATCATCCGGCCCATGACCCGCTGGCCTCCTGCATCTATGCTTCGCTGGAAGGCATGCCGCCAATTACCATCCATACCAGCCGCAATGATGTGCATTTTGATGATAGTCTAAAATTGGCCGAAAATGCCAAAAAAGCTGGCACCAAGGTGGAATTGCATTATTGGGACAGTGCGCGCCATCATCTAGAGCGGTTGGGCCGGGCGGATGCGTTGAAAACCGTCGAATTAACCCGCAATTTCATGGATAAATATAGCGCCCTAAGGGTTTGATTCACTCTTGCTATTCTTCCCCTCATCGCCTAGAAAGCGCGGCTTGAGCGGTGGTCTGTTGTCTCTTGCCTTGTGGCAAGCGTTCAGGATGGTCCTGACAGATAGCAGAGCCGAAGGCTGATTTTCTTTTATCAGGGCGTCAAAAAGCCTTTGATTTCTCCGGAAAAGCCAGTCTCCACCGCCTTTAATGGAGACGCTAAATGGCACTCTACGAACATATTTTCGTAGCCCGTCAAGATATTTCCCCGGCTCAGGTGGAATCTCTTACAGACGAGCTGCAAAACATCGTCCGCGGCCTTGAAGGTCGGGTGACGAAAGTTGAATATTGGGGGCTTCGCACCCTGCAATATAAGATCAAGAAAAACCGCAAAGGGCATTACACCCTGTTCAATATTGATGCGCCGGCAGCCGCCATCGTTGAGTTGGAACGCCAGCTTCGCCTCAATGAAGATATTTTGCGCTATATGACCATCCGAGTGGAAGAACTTTCCAAAGACCCATCTGCATTGATGGGCCGTCGCGACCGTGATGAGCGCAGTGACCGGGGTGATCGTGATGACCGCCGCGATCGCGAGCAACGGAGCTAAGGAGAGAAAATCATGGCTAAACCATTTTTCCGCCGTCGTAAGACCTGTCCTTTTTCCGGCGATAATGCCCCGAAAATTGACTATAAAGATCCAAAATTGCTGCAACGTTATATTTCCGAGCGCGGCAAAATCGTACCAGCACGGATTTCTGCCGTGTCTTCCAAAAAACAACGGGAACTGGCCCGGGCAATCAAACGCGCCCGTTTTCTGGCTCTTCTCCCTTATGTGGCGGAGTAAATTATGCAGGTTATTTTGCTTGAACGGGTAGAACGCCTTGGCCAGATCGGCGATGTCGTTACTGTCAAAAACGGGTTCGCCCGTAACTTCCTGCTGCCGCGCAAGAAAGCCTTGCGGGCCACAGCGGAAAACAAAAAAATATTTGAAGCGCAACGCGCTCAAATCGAAGCCAACAATCTTGAATTGAAAAAAGAAGCCGAACAAGTGGCGCAAAAGCTCGAAGGCAATGCCTATGTGCTGATCCGTTCAGCTTCTGATATGGGCCAGCTTTATGGCTCGGTTTCTTCGCGTGATATTGCAACGGCTATGGACGAAGATGGGTTTACTGTGCACCGCAATCAGGTTGTGCTCGACAAGCCATTGAAAACCCTTGGCATTACCGACCTTAAAGTCGTACTTCACCCGGAAGTATCGGTTAAAATCTCGGTCAATATTGCACGTTCTCAAGACGAAGCCGAAGCGCAGGCTCGCGGCGAAAATGTTCTCGCCCGTGAAGAAGACGCCCCCAAGCTGGAAGGTACTTTTTCTGAGGACGGCTATGAGGGTGATGAGCCGAAGGAAGATGGCGCCGAAGAGCAGGTAACAAAGGAAGACGCTGAATAAAGCAGCTCTCACTAAAAGTTCCCCTCTTATCCAACTGATATAACTGCCAGAGTAGCAAAAGCCGCTCTGGCAGTTTTTTTGCATTATCCTTCGAGACGCCGCTTCGCGGCTCCTCTGGATGAGTAATCCACTAAGGAAGAAAATATTTAAACAAAACAAGGCAGAGCCACGGTCTTATCATTATCG
>WFQB01000043.1 GCA_015487305.1 Parvularculaceae bacterium
CTCACTGGGCTAAGCCCTTGGGCCATGACCAGTGATGAAAACCCCCTATGGGCGGCGCGCCCAGTTGAATGGGCCGTAAGTGAGGCGCTCGTGCCCTACCCGGCAGCTGTCGCCTTTATGGAGCGGCGCATTGAAGCGATTTTGGCTGGTGAGACACCGGAAATGGTGTGGCTGCTGGAGCACCCGCCTCTCTACACAGCCGGCACCAGCGCCAGGCCGGAAGATTTGCGCGAGGCTGAGCGCTTTCCGGTCTTCCCTTCAGCCCGGGGCGGGCAATATACCTATCACGGGCCGGGGCAATTGGTGGCCTATGTGATGCTGGATTTGAACCGCCGCAAGCGCGATGTGCGCCAATATGTGCAAGCCCTGGAGCACTGGATCATCGGCGCGCTGGCGGAATTTAACATCAAGGGCGAAATTCGCGAGGGTCGGGTTGGCGTGTGGGTTGAGCGCGAAGCACAAAGCCCGTCACGCGAAGACAAAATCCCTGCCATTGGCGTGCGCCTGCGCAAATGGGTGACCTATCACGGCATATCCCTGAATGTGGAGCCAGACCTGTCACATTTTTCCGGCATTGTTCCTTGCGGCATTGACCAAGCCGGGCTTGGTGTCACCAGCCTTGTTGATCTCGGCCTGCCCGTGGGGCTGAGCGAAGCAGAGCAAGCCTTACGGCAAAGCTTTGAAGAGATATTCGGCCCTGTGACCATAGCCCCTGCGCCTGAATTGGTAATAAAATCAACACCGGACTAAAAAGTCAGAAGCTCCCCATTCGCTATTCGCTAAATTTTACCGCTTCTTCTCATTGGCATAAGGATTATCCTGCTTTTTCATTTGCAGGCGAATAGGCACCGCCGGAATATCAAAGGCCTCCCGCAAGCCGTTAATCAAATAGCGCCGATAGCTTTCGGGCAAATCATCCGCACGCTGACAATGAGCCACAAAAGTCGGTGGGCGGGTTTTGGTTTGCGCAATATATTTAATGCGAATGCGTCGCCCGGCCACCGCTGGGGGCGGGTGTTTTTCCTGCGCCATCTTCATCCACTGATTAAGGTCAGCGGTTTTCACGCGCGCATTCCAGTTCATATAAACATCGGTAATGGCGGGCATGATTTTTTCAACCCCGCGACCGGTTAGCGCTGATATCTGGATGATGGGAATGCCCGGCGCTTGCGGCAACAGGCGTTCAATCTTTTCGCGCAAAAGCCGAAACGCCTGATCCTTGTCTTTAATCAAATCCCATTTATTCGCGAGGATGACAAGCGCCCGCCCCTCGCGCAAGGCCAGATCGGCAATTTGCAAATCCTGCTTTTCCATGGGCATTTCAGCGTCAATCATCAGGGCTACAATCTCGGCAAAACGAATGGCCCGCACTGAATCAGAAACTGACAGCTTTTCCAGTTTTTCCCGAATCCGCGCCCTTTTGCGCAAACCCGCCGTGTCAAACAATTTCACCGGCCAGACCCGATCGCGGGTCTTGTCCTGCCATGACCATTCAACGGCAATAGAATCGCGGGTGATGCCGGCTTCCGGCCCGGTCAAAAGCCTCTGCTCGCCGAGCATATGGTTTATCAAGGTTGACTTGCCCGCATTGGGTCGCCCGACGACAGCAATGCGCAAAGGTTTTAGAGGGTCATCCCATTCCAGGCTTTCATCGGCCTCTTCTTCCCCCTGATACTCATCATGGAAAGGCCGAATTGCCTGATAGAGATCAGCCATCCCCTCCCCATGCTCGCCAGAGGTCGGGATCGGATCACCAAGCCCCAGACCATAGGCATCCCACATGGCCTCAGAGCCTTGCATCCCTTCCATCTTATTGGCGAGAACCAGAACCGGCTTGCCACTTTCGCGCAGCATCGCCCCGAAATGATGGTCATCCGGGGTCAGCCCGCTGCGCACATCAATCAGAAACAGGCATAAATCCGCCTCTTCAATAGCGCGCTCGGTCTGTTGGCGCATGCGCCCTTCAAGCGCCTCTTCCGGGGCGTCTTCCAGACCCGCAGTATCGATAATACGAAATTTCAAATCCCCAAGGCGTGCATCGCCCTCGCGACGATCCCGGGTCACCCCCGGCTGATCATCAACCAGCGCCAGACGCTTGCCAACCAGACGGTTGAAAAGCGTGGATTTTCCGACATTGGGTCGGCCAATAATGGCGACAGTAAAAGACATGGGGGTGCTTGTTGCGCCCTTGGGAGCCAAGGTCAAGTCTGACTTATCTTTTAAGTTAAGCCCATTGGGCTTATCTGAAGGCAAACAGCTTGCCTTTGCTATCAAGGACGAAAAGCGTTTCAGAGGCCACCACAGGGATTGTCATTGACCCTTTGCCAATTTTGCGCTTGCTGACAGTTTCCCCATTTTGCGGCGAGACACCCAGCAATGTGCCATTGGTGGAAACCAGCAAGATTTGCCCACCGGCAACAACAGGGCCGGACCAAGAAATGCGATTTTTACGCTTTTTCTCATTTTCATAACGCGGCAATTGCTGTTTCCATATCACCGCACCATCTTCGCGATTAAGCGATACCAGAATGTTTTCAGTGGTCAGAACAAAAATATAATTCCCGGCAATCCAAGGGGTTTGCAGCGTGCCAAGGGCAACTTCCCAAACCGCCTCGCCAGTGCGCAAGTCAATCGCCCGCATCTCGCCCGCATGGCTGGCAGCAAAAACCAATCCGCGATCAATCACGGGCGAGCCTGCAATATCCGATAGATTGGACAGCGCATTGCGCCGTGAAGAGCGCCCCAACGTATCTGTCCATAATTCGCGACCATTTTCGACCCGAAGCGCCGTAATTTGTCCGGAAGAAAAAGGCGCTATAACCACATCACCATCTGCCGCAGCCGATGTTGGCGCCAAGAAACGCGCCGCTTCCTCAAAAGACTGATAATTCCAAACCTCTGCACCATCTTCCTGATTATAGGCGACAAACTCATTGGTATTGGTCATAATAAAAACCTTGCCATCATAGGCGGTTGGCGCAGCACGCACAGGCGCGGGCGTATCGACCTGCCATAAGATTTCACCGGTTTTTACATCCAGCGCCGCCACGAAACCAAAACCTGAAGCGGCAAAAACCTTGCCCCCATCATAAGCAACACCACCCCCAAAACCGAGATCACGCGGCTTCACATTGGGGGAGAAAAATTTCCAGAAGGATTTCTTTTCTTTAACATCAGGCGTTAACACCGTGCGCCATTGGCGCTTACCGGTCTGCACATCAAAAGCTGAAATGCGCGCTTCGGTATCAATCGCAAACACCATGCCCTCGGCAACCACAGGCGGCGAGATGAGAGGAGAGTGCTTTGGTGAACCACTGCCAATATCTGCACTCCAGGCTTTGCGCAAATCCGGCGAAGCCCCCAAATGGTGCATAGTATGATCCGGATCACCACCGGGTTGCGGCCAATCGGCATTGATATAGGGAGGGGGTAATTGCACTTCCAAATCAGCAAAACGCGGGTCTGGCTTTAAGGCCTCATCAACGGCCAATACGGGTATGCGCTTGGCCTGTTCTTCAGCATTTTTCTCAATCTCTTTTTCATCGCCCCCGCGATCAAAAACCTTCATCGGATTGGGGATGGAAGAACAGCCAACGGCGAGGAAGGCAAGAAGAGTGAAACTGGCGATTTTGGAAAAATGTCCCTGAACTCGGCGCTGCATACTGTCTTAATCCTTACCCATAATTTCTTTGAACTTATTGACCACGAAATGCCCCCATTCAGAAGGCGACCCCATAGCAGACTATACAAGGTTAATTCCCGCTTGTCCCATTTTCCTCATCCGCTTCCTCATCCGCTGGCCCTGATGGCTCTCCGGAAGCTGTTTCGGGCCTCGCAGCCCCTTCCGGATCAGCATTTTCCCCTGCCCCGCCTTCTGGCGCCGCCTCAAATATGTCCAGCAGCAATCCATCATTGCGCGTTCTGTCAAAATCCACGGTTACACCGCTAGAGCCCAGCTTGGCCAATATGGCAAATTCCCGCGCTCTTTGCTGCACGCCGATAAGCGCATTTGGGTCTGATTGCAGGCTGGTGAAAATATTGCTGGCAGCGCCATAATCCCCGGCCTCCAAAGCCGCAATGCCCATAACTTCCCGGGCTCCGGCCCCAAGCGCCGTTTGCTCATCTTGCAAACCATTGAGAATTTGGACCACACGATCACGGCCATCCTCCAGCGCCAATTGTGCCGCTTTCAGGCGACTAAATTTGGCAAAGCGATCTGGAATCCCGGACTTCTCAGCCGCCTGCAAATATAGGTCAATCGCTTTTTCACGATCGCCAATTTCTGCATAGGTCATAGCAACCCGCACAGCTGCCAAGGCGCTATAACCATCCGATCCCGTATTGGCAATCTGGGTAAATTCGGTCATCCCGGCCATGGGATTTTCAGCCGCAATCTTTTCAGCGGCCTGAAATATTTCGGCCCCTTTGGCCGCAGCGCTGGCTTTATTGGCCTGATAAATCTGCCAAGACGCAACCCCAACCACCAGCGCAACAGCACCGCCAATCAGCCAGGGTAATTGCTTGCGAAAGCTCTCAATTTGCTTTTCTTCTTCGACATCGCGTTCCAATTCCCGGATCAGCGCATCGCCATCATTCATTGCCATGAAATTTGCCCTTTAAGCTTTATATATTTGACGGCGTTTGTAGCCATCTTTCGCCGCCCACGCAATCAGACAAAGCCCAATCTGACAAAAGGGTCAGATTTATGCCAGTAGCGACAATTTAAACCTATTTAATGGCCTTTTTCGACAGGCTATAGACCTCAGCCTTGCCGGGAAAGCGCCGCTCACGCACTTCGCTCGCATAAAGCGCAACCGCCTCGGCGATGGATTGACGCATGGTCCCATAGCGTTTGACGAATTTGGGGGTCCAATCGAACAGGCCAAGCATGTCCTGGGTCACCAATATTTGTCCATCACAATGCGAAGACGCGCCAATACCAATGGTCGGCACGGGAACCTCGTTTGTGATAATCTCGGCCAATTCCTCATCAACCCCCTCAATCACGATAGCAAAAGCCCCAGCATCGGCGCTTGCCTGCGCCTCTTTGCGCACTTGCTCCCACTCATCTTGGGTGCGGCCTTTGGCCTTCATCCCGCCCATGGCATTAACCGCCTGCGGGCGCAGACCCACATGGCCCATCACCGGAATACCGCGCTCGACCAATTTGGCAATCGTGTCAGCCACATAAACACCGCTTTCCAGCTTGACCGCAGGGGCACCGGTTTCTTTTAGGATTCTGGCAGCATTTTCAAAGGCCTGCTCCGGGCTCTTCTCATAGGACCCAAAGGGCATATCGACCACCACCAGCGCCTTTTTGGCCCCGCGCATCACCGCTTGCCCGTGCAGGATCATCATTTCCATGGTCACGCCAACCGTGCTGGGCAGGCCATGAACCACCATGCCGACAGAATCGCCAACCAGCAAAATATCGCAATGCTGATCAAGAATTTCTGCCATGGGGGCGTCATAGGCGGTGAGCGCGACAATCGGCTCCTCACCCTTGGCAGCACGAATACTGGCCGTGGTGACCGATTTTGCGGCCCCGTTTTTTGAACTGTGTTTTGACATGCTTGAGTTTAAGTCCCATGGGCTGTTTGCTTCTAGCGCCAATCTAGGCCCGCAAAGGCCTTATTGCAACGCACAATAAAGCGACCCGGCTCACCCAAAACTCACCCTTTTTTGGGACGACGGCGAAAATAGCGCCCGGAGCGGATACGGAAATAAACCATGGTCAAGCCGGAAAACGCGAAGATTAAACCCGCAGCAGCAAAGCCACGCAGCCACCATGAGTTAAAATTCGTCCGCTCATCATAATCCATGATGTGCAGCATCCAGAAGAAATCAAAAATTCGCCACATGTCATTGCGCCGCGAGAGAATATCCCCGGTTTGTGGATCAATATAGAGCCGCGTATGGCGAGGGTCGTCAAATTGCGCCAGCCACACCGGCGGGTCCCGGCGAAATTCCTGCTCGGTTTCCAACAGATAGGTAACCGATTGCAATTCCCCCTCACCGGTAAAATCAGCCAAAGCACTTTGGCGGATTATATCCTCATCAAGCGATTCAACCGGCTTGCCGGTCTTAGCGTCAAAAACCGCGCGCTCATCTTCGCCATATTCGACAATATATTGCAGCCCCGCCGGGCGATGAGAAAGCGTGATGGTTTTGGCCCCGTCTCGCGCCGCCAGCACATCAGCCAATGGCACAATATCCGCCTCAGCGCTTATGGCTGGCGGCTCAATCTCTGCGCTGGCGTTTTCGCCACGCACATCCTTGATATGAAACCAGCTCATAATCACCCCGCTCGCCATCCATAGCAAAACCTGAATGCCGAGGATAAGCCCGGCCCAGAGGTGAATATCGGAAATGAGTTTTTTGAATTTCATAACGGGAAAAAGCCTTGAAGAGAGTTTTATAACTTAACACTTATAATTTTACGCTGGCGCGCATTGATACACGCTCCTGCCAATCCTGCAAATGCTGATGTTCCTCCCCCGGCGCGACCTTAATCCAGCGACAGGCATCAAGAATGGTAATCGCCCAGATATCGGCCAGCGAGAAATTATCCCCTACCACAAATTCACTGTTTTCAAGCTGGCAGTTGAGATCGCCCAGAAAGTCCCGCAATCGCGCAAAACCACGCTCAGCCAATTCCGGCACTTGCGCAAAATTACGCACCCCCGGCAAAGCCCGGTCTTTCATCTGCGGCACGGTGTTGCGAAACGCTTCGGCAAAAGCAAGCGTGCCATGAAAATCAATTTTCGCCGTCCATGACGCGACCAGACCTTTTTCCGTAGCGGTCTTTCCCAGCAAAGACGGGTTGGGGGCGATCTCTTCTGCCCATAGGGCAATGCCCCAATTTTCAAACAACACAGTGCCATCTTCCAGTTTCAGGGCCGGCACGGTTGCGTTGGGGTTGATTTTGCGAAACTCTTTTGAAAGCTGCGCCCCGGTCATCAGGTCAATTTCCTGTGTTTCATGGGCGATGTTTTTTTCTTTCAAAACAATGCGCGCCCGGCGCGGGCTTGGGGCAACGGCGTAGTCGTAAAAAGTGATGGTCATAATGATCCTTTGAAATATTTTTAAGAGAGAGAAAGAATAGCCCCCTGATTGGGCATTATTGAGCCAGTGCGAACTTTTTCATAAAGCTCGGTGGTTTCGCCATCGACAACATCCAACCAATCGCCTGACTGGCGGGCAAATTCACCACTAAAAGCGAGCATGTCTTTTAGAAAAGCGCCATCAGTTTCCGGTTGACGTTTGGCCGCATGGCTTGGCAGGAAGAAAAAGAAACTGCGTTCTTTCTTGAAACCATCAATGTTGAAATGACTCTGCCCATGGGTTGCGCCGACCCGCGCCTCGCGCAGCATATTGTCCCCCAAATGCTGATGCAGTTTTGCCGACAGCTCGCCATTGCCCGCCATATCAATGATAATCGTCGGGGCCTCAGATATTCTTTCCAGATCCTCGTAAGACAAAACCTGATGATAAAAGCCGATCTTTTTGGTCGCTTCCAAATTGCCCGGCGAGGTTAATCCGATAACTTTTATATCGCTATTGTTCTTTGCGAGAAAGGCCAGGCCAAGAGCGGTTTTCGACGAGGCGCTGGTGAGAATAATTTGTGTCGCATCCCCGCGCCCTTCTGTTTGTAGCCAGTCAAAAATACCAAAGGCTGTGCCCACCAGTGGAAACAATAGCGACTGGCGATCCGCAAATTCGCCATCAGCCATCTCCTCTTTGGCGACCCGACGGTAATTATTATAAATCCCCGGCAGGGCGGCGCGATGTTCGGCACTGTCGATAAAGCGATGAGGTTTCACCGCGCCGGGCTGCACGATCCAATGGCTGGCCATGGGCCAATAGCCAAAAACGCTTTCCCCCACGCCCAGCCCGCTATCATTTTCCGCTTCCACCTCCCCATAGCCCCAAACGGGAATGAGCCCATATGTGTTCTGGTCCGTGGCTGGCGGAAAGAACTTCCAATAGCCAAGGCTTTCGCCAGCCAAAGCATAGGATATATTATTGGCGGTGAACGCCACCCGCCCTATGCGTATCAGCGCCTCGCCTTTTTGCAGACTCGGCAATGGCGCTTTTTCTGCGCGCAAATCAGCAAAATCACTTTTATTGACAAGATATTGGGTGGTCTCGGACATATGTTACCTGTAGATGTGGGGAAGCTGTAAGTGGTTTTATGGCTTGGTTGGGCCTCATAAGCTGCGACCGAAACCCCTCAAAAGTCAACAATGCAAGGCAGTTGCAAAATGAAATCTTCAGAACCTCTCAAATGGACCGCCATAGAAGCGCCCTATGAAGAAAAAGCAGATGCCAAAGCTGAACTTGAGGCCGCCTTTGCCCACGCCCGCAAAAACGGCAAACTCATTCTTCTAAATCTAGGCGGCAATTGGTGCCCGGATGCCAGAGCCCTAGCAGGAATGCTGGAAATCCCACAATTGCGCGTTTGGCTTGATGACAATTACGAGCATGTGAAAATCAATATTGGCGATTATGATCGCAATATGGATATTCCTGCCCGTTTCGGTTTTGAAGAATTAGAAGGCGTGCCTGCATTGCTCGCGATAAAGACCGATGGGACCCTGATCAATGAAAAAGACTGTTATCAATTTCGCAATGCCCGTGAGCGCGACCCTCAAGAGGTTTTGGATTATCTTATTGAGTGGCGCGAAAAGGTGAAAAAATGAGCAAGATAATAATTCTATTTTTAGTGCTAATGGCAACCGGATGCAGCACTGAAGAGAAGGCTTCAGAAACTCCTCGCAAAAATATTGGCGCCACGACTATTTCTGTAGAATTTGGAAACGATGCACTGTGCTTTTATGAATATGACTCCAAAGGCGAATGGCAGGATCCCAATCATAACGCGAAAATGCAGGACGTGGCTTACAAGCTGTTCTCATTATATAATGAAGGCCGACTTATGGCATCACCGATTGTAAATAATAACCTAATTCTATTTGCCGAGGGGTGCAATGAGCGACTCGCAAAAGACATATTCACTGAAAAAGAATGGGAAATTGCACCAGTAAAATACAGCTATTATATGGCATATTTTAGAGAAGCAAGCGCGTATTAATCCCTACTCCCACTCAATCGTGCCGGGGGGTTTTGAGGTGATGTCATAGACCACGCGATTGACGCCTGCGACTTCATTGATGATGCGATTGGCGGTCTCGCCTAAAAATTCGTGTGAGAACGGATAATAATCAGCCGTCATGCCATCAACGGATGTCACCGCCCGCAAGCCCAGTACAAAATCATAAGTGCGCCCGTCGCCCATCACGCCCACAGAGCGCACCGGTAAGATCACCGCAAAGGCCTGCCATATCTCATCATAAAGACCATGCTTTCTTATCTGGTCGAGATAGATGGTGTCGGCTTTGCGCAAAATATCGAGCTTGGTCCGCGTAATCTCGCCGGGGCAGCGAATGGCAAGGCCCGGCCCCGGAAAAGGGTGGCGGGCGACAAATGGTTCCGGCAGGCCAAGCTCACGACCAAGCACCCGCACTTCGTCTTTGAATAATTCGCGCAAAGGCTCGACCAGTTTCATATTCATCCGCTCTGGCAGGCCGCCAACATTGTGGTGCGATTTTATCGTCACCGACGGACCACCGGAAACCGAAACGCTTTCGATCACATCCGGATAGAGCGTGCCTTGGGCCAGAAACGCCGCGCCGCCAATGGACTTGGCGTGTTTTTCAAACACATCAATGAATAATTTACCGATGGTTTTGCGCTTTTGTTCCGGGTCTGAAACCCCTTCCAAGGCCTCCAAAAACAAGTTTTGTTCTTCAGCGTGGATCAGCGGAATATTATAATGATCGCGAAACAGGGAAACCACTTGATCGGATTCTCCGGCGCGCATCAGCCCCGTATCCACAAAAACACAAGTGAGTTGGTCGCCAATGGCTTCATGGATCAGCACCGCCGCCACAGAAGAATCGACCCCGCCGGACAGGCCGCAAATAACTTTTTCCGCGCCCACCTGCTGGCGAATAGTTTCAATCGCCTGTTCTTTATAGGCCGCCATGGTCCAATCGCCGGTAAAGCCTGCCTTTTCAAACAGAAAATTTGTCAGCAATTTTGCCCCATTGGGAGTGTGATGCACTTCCGGGTGAAATTGCACCCCATAAAATTTGCGCGTCTCATCAGCGATAATAGCAAAAGGCGCCCCTTGGGAAGCACCAATGGCCTCAAAACCGGAAGGCAGGCTCGCCACATGATCTCCATGGGACATCCAGACCTCCTCGCGGCCTTCAGCAAAAAGATGGTCAAACAAATCACTGCGCGCAAGGGGCGTCACAAAAGCGCGACCAAATTCACCACTTTGCCCTGCCTCAACCGTACCGCCCAATTGCGCCACCATCACTTGCTGGCCATAACAAATGCCAAAAATAGGCACCCCCAGATCATACAACACTTGCGGGGGGCGTGGACTATTTTCTTCCAAAACCGAACAAGGCCCCCCAGACAGGATGACCGCTTGAGGCCCATAGGCTTCAAGGCTTTCAGCCGTCACCTTGTTGAAGGGGTGAATTTCGCAATAGACCCCGGCCTCGCGCAGGCGGCGGGCAATGAGCTGGGTCACTTGGGAGCCAAAATCTATGATTAAGGCCCGTTGATGGCTGGCAGTTTGGGAGTCAGTTTTCATGGCAGGGCTTTAGCTCAATCGCCCTGCCCTGTCACTATTTCAAATTAGCCTTTTTAAGCGATTTATCCCTTTAATCCTTGCCCCCCTCCAAGCGGCAGCAACTCTGGCAATTTTCCCTTAAGCTCTTCCGGCAGGGCATCTTTTAACGGCTCAGGCAATGCCTGCTCCAGATCCTTTGGCAGTTGATATTGGTCCTGCTGTCCGGTCCCGGCTTTGATGCTTACATCCACCCCAAAGGCGCGGAAAGATTCAGACGGTGCGTCTTTCATGTCATAACGAATAACCGCAAGCCCCTTTTCAATCTGGCCCTTGGCAGGCGCCATGCCTTTTAAGGTTTTTACTTCCATCGCCCCTCTGCCGCCATTGGGGGCAAAAACAAATTTTGTAGCTCTGTCCAAGCCACCACCGGAAACCTCCAGCCAAACCGGGCCATCAAGTTCGGTTAAAGGGTAAAATTCCCAAATTTGTTCAAATGGCTGTTCCGGCTCCATGGGAGAAGGAAAGCGCCGGAAGATGAAAAAGTCTGGATGCACAATGCCGCAGCGAAACTCCATCGCACCGGCATCTTCAAAACAACGACATGCTGGAACATCTCTTGATATAGGCAATTCTGTGCCGTCCGCCGCCACACACATGCCGGGGCTTGATAAGCTTGGGTCATCCATCAATGTGTAAAAGGGCAAGTCCTGCCATGCGGGTGCAAATTCTTTTTGCGATACCCATCCGGGCGGATTGGGGCGGCTGTCAAAAAATCCATTGCCGCGAGAATAGCTATCGCCATCCGGGCCTTGCTCATAGCTGCAATAGCTGTCTTCACCAATAGTTTCCACCGTAAAGGCCAGCAAATCCCCAGCCCGTACATCAAGCGGTGTTGAGAAAAAGAAATCCTGAAAAGTTCCACTTGCAATCAGCGATACACTATCGGCAGGAAAGTTTCGCGCCCGCAAGACAGGACCGTTGGGAAAGCCGCGGTCATCCGTTTGTCGAATTGTAAGTTGCAATGTCCCACGGCCACAGCCGGTAAGCGGCAGGCGCAGCCCGACTAGCTGACCTGTCATGCCAACGGTAAATGTCTGGGCAAGTTTTTGCTCCTCATCGCCGCCAACACCAAGATAGCCCGCTGCACTATCGATGATCGGTTGCTCCTGATCTGTGATAATGCCTGCAAAACCTTGTGTGTGAAATTGCATGAGGGCGCTTAATAGAAAAGCTGTCGAAAATAAAATTGCTCTTGAAAACATGGGGGGTCTCTCCTTCACCTCTCTTTTCAAGAAAAGGCTACGCTATCAAAGCCCCGGTATCAAGCCGGCGCGCTGTACACTGGCCGCCCCGATTGCTATTTGTTATCATTAGTCAGGCTTTATATTGTGTGATAAGATGCTCTCTTTACAGGAGGCCCGCCATGCGTTTCAGCGTCATTCTGCCCGTTTTGTCTGCATTATTCGCCTTTGCTCATGCGTCTGCATTGGAGCAGGCCCCGCAAGCCATGCCACAAGAAGCAGCGGGACTGGAGCAATTTGCGCCGTTTATCGGCAAAACTTTTGTGACAATCTCTGATGATCCCGATGCAGTGCGTGATGTGCAGGTCTGGGAAAGCGTTCTTGGCGGCAAGGCTGTTCGCATCACCCATTCTTTGAACGATGGCGAATATGGTGGCGAGTCGCTGATTTATGTGGACGCAGCCACGGGCGATTTGACCTATGTCTATGTCACCACCGCCGGGTTTCGCACCGATGGCATTATTCGTTTTCATGAAGATGGTTCATGGAGCGCCGAAGAAATTGTTGAGGGCCATGAGACCATCGCCAAAGTGATCTCCAGTGGCCGCATGGAAGGGGATAATCTTGTTTCTTCTTCTACCTATATCAACAAGGATGGCACGACCGCACCGGGGCATGGCTTTATCTATAAAGTTTCTGATGACGCCAAGCTGGTCTGGTAGGTCAGGCTCATCTTTGCAAAAGCTGCACAAAGAAGCCATCGCTTTTTGTGCGCAAAGGTGACAGGCGCAAAGCCCCTGTTTTGGTTTTGCACTTTTCCAACGCCTCTACTGCGCCTTCGCAAAGCAAGCCACTGGCGCTGATATTGGCTAATGTATCCGCGCAAGAAAATTCTTTATGGTCTTTCAGAAATTCCTGTAAGCGATCTTCGTTTTCCTCGTGCAGAAAAGAACAGGTGACATAAATCATCTGGCCGCCCGGTTTGACATATTGTGCGGCGGCGCGAAGGACCTGATCTTGCTCGCGCATCCGGGTTTGTAATTGTTGTTCGCTGAGGCGCCATTTGGTATCCGGGCGACGGCGCCATGTGCCGGAGCCTGAACAGGGGGCATCAATGAAAACCACATCCATTTTTTCTTTTAACGCATCAAGCGCGGATGTTTTGGGGTCCAGAATCTGACAATTGCGCATGCCGGCTCTTTTGCCGCGATGAAACAGGGGCGCGAGACGGCGGGTTTCAATATCATAGGCATGAATCTGCCCGCTATTTCCCATCATCGCGGACAGCGCCAGGGTTTTGCCGCCGCCACCGGCGCAAAAATCCAAAACCTGCTTGCCTTTAATGTCGCCGACGGCAAGGGCGCAAAGCTGACTGCCAATATCCTGCACTTCTACCCAGCCTTTGGAAAAAGCCGGAATGGTCTCGACCGCACTTGCTTTCATGCTGGCCGGGGGTGGCGGAATGGATAGGCCGGTTATGACTAGATTGCTCGGCTGCGCTTTGACGCTGGCGGTTGCTTTTCTTGCCTTTTCGATATCGGCTTTTAATGTGTTGATGCGCAAATCCACCGAGGCGCGGGCGGCAAAGGCCTGCATTTCTGCTAGCGGCTCTTCAAAGGCGCGTTTGACGTTTGGTTCCAGCCAGTCAGGAAAATCGCCTGCTATGGGCAGGGGTAAATCTTTTGCAGCGCTGCTTTGCAGGGCATGTTTTTCTTGTTCGGTTAAAACCCCTGCCCCATGGGGTTCTTCGGTGAGGAATTCTTCCAGATCTTCAAGGCTTACGCCCCACAGAAAATGCAATGCCCCCAGCACCAAAGCGCGGGGGCTGTCATCATTCATTTGTGCAGCGATAGAATTTCTTTTGCGCAAGGCATCCAAAGCGAGGCCCGATATCCATGCGCGGTCTTTGGCCCCGGCATAGCGGGCATTACGCGCCCAATCTTTGAGACAGGTTTTTACCGGCACTCGTCGGGCTGCAAAATCTGTCAATATTTCAATGGCGGCTGTTATTTTTCCTGAGTCACGCATGGGTCATGACATGACAGGGTTTTGCAAAGCTGACAAGCAAGGGTTTTCAATCACCCCAATAGGCCAAAAGCGTCAAGAGAGCTCACTTCTTTTGGGTCTTCGAGGAAATGCACCCCCACGAGAACGCCTCTTTGCCAAACCTTTTCCACATGGACGATTTGCTTTGAGCTGACCATGAGCAGATCGAACCTTTGGGGAGCTTGAAACAGTCCGGCCAGTTTGAGCAATGCGCCCGTATCACTGAGATTACGAATAGTGCAATTA
>WFQB01000044.1 GCA_015487305.1 Parvularculaceae bacterium
CCGTAAGCGGTCAGCAAATGGCCAGCAATGCTGTTGTGATTGCCCGCATTGATGATGTGTTCTTTCCGCCACTTTTGCAAGGGGAAGAAACCATGCTCAATCTTTATCAAAATGCCATGGGTGCGCAGATTGCGGATGAAACTTTCCAAGCCTATCTCAATACGATGGAAGTGGAAGAGGGTGTTAAAATAAATGAGGCCGTTATCAGTACAGTATTCGGCGCGGATCTTGCCCAGTGATATCGGATGATATGGCGGCCTCCGGTTTGGAAGACAAACACCTCTTTCCAGAGTTTTCGCAATTCAAAATTTTATATGACAAAGGCTGTGCGCAATATGTTTGGCGCAAAGTCGCCGGTGATCTGGAAACCCCGGTTTCCGCTTATCTGAAATTGCGCGGCCATGGTAAAAATTCTTTTTTGCTTGAATCTGTTGAAGGGGGTGAGACCCTTGGGCGTTATTCCATTATTGGCCTCAATCCCGATTTGATATGGAAATCTGAAAACGGACAATGTTTCATTCGTCAAGGCAATGGGCAAAATGACGAGCAAGATTTTGTCCATGATCCCCTGCCCGTTTTTGACAGCCTGCAAAAAGTTATTGATGACGCCGCGATAGATACGCCTGACTTTACCAAGGGTCAGTTGCCACCCATGAGTGCCGGCCTTTTTGGCTATTTTGCTTATGACATGGTGCGTCATGTGGAAAAGTTGGAAGGCATGCCAGTCGATAATTTAACGATGCCGGAAGGATGGTTTGTGCGGCCTTCTGTGTTGGCGGTGTTTGATAATGTGCGCCAAGAGATCAATCTGATAACGCCAGTGCGCTCTGTCGCTGGTCTGGCAGGGAAAGATGCTTATAAACAAGCCAAGACGCGCATTGATAATCTAATCACTCGTCTGCAACAGCCCGTGCCGGATCAGGCAGATTTTTCTGTTGATCCCCTGCCAGAATTTACTGCCCATAGCACTGCGAAAGAATTTGCAAGCATGGTCGAGCGGGCAAAAGACTATATCCGCGCTGGGGACATTTTTCAGGTGGTATTGAGCCAGCGCTTTTCCGCGCCCTTTCCGCAGGCCCCCATCGCCCTCTATCGGGCGTTGCGGCGGTTAAACCCCTCGCCATTTTTGTTTTATCTAGATTTTGAAATTGGTGCGCTAATCGGCTCGTCACCTGAAATTTTGGTACGGGTGCGCGATAATAAGGTAACGATAAGACCGATAGCAGGGACGAGACCACGGGGCAAAACGCCCGACCAAGATAAAGCGCTAGAGCAGGAATTATTGGCAGACCCCAAAGAGCTGGCCGAGCATTTGATGCTGTTAGATTTGGGTCGCAATGATGTTGGCCGCTCCTGTAAAGCCGGTAGTGTGACGGTGACAGATAAATTCTTTGTGGAGCGCTACAGCCATGTGATGCATGTGGTTTCCAATGTGACCGGGGATTTGCGTGATGATGTCTCTCCGGTGCAAGCGCTGATGAACGGGTTTCCCGCAGGCACCGTATCCGGTGCGCCCAAAATTCGCGCCATGGAAATTATTGATGAATTAGAGCCGCAAGCGCGTGGTCCTTATGCGGGCTGTATCGGCTATTTCTCTGCCGACGGAAATGTCGATAGCTGCATCGCCTTGCGCACAGCCATTATTAAAGATGATGTTCTCTATATTCAGGCTGGCGGTGGCATTGTTGCTGATTCTGACCCGCAATCGGAGCAACAGGAATGCCTAAACAAGGCCGGCGCTTTAATGGGCGCAGCCCGGGCCGTTTGGCGCGGTGAAATATCCTGAATTTGATTATTCTTTAGCGACCAATGCGCTTTGTTCTAACCCCAGCGCACTGACAGGCACAATATCAAAACCTCTTGCCGGGGCTGTAACCAGCCATGGGCCAAGGGCCTCTAATGTTGTTGCGTAAGGGTGTGCGATAGCAATCGCCTCGCCTTTTTCAAGGGCAATGCGCTCTAACCCAGCCAATTGCGCTTTAACGCTGGCAGTGCCCCCTTTGCCAAAATCCGCATCGAGAAAAACATCGCGGGTAAGCGCTGGCAGGCCGGCCTTTTGGGCAATTTGAGATCCGTAACTGCCACCATTGGTAAGACTATCCACAAAAATCAATTCGCGCTCGGCCAGCATGGCCATCACGATTTTCAACTTGGCGCGGTCTTTGGTAAAACGCGATCCCATATGATTATTGACCCCGGCAATGTCAGGTATTTTTTCAAGGTTCTTTTCCAGCATGGCCCGTAAAGTGGCATTACTCATGGAGGTCATCAAAGCGCCGGGACCGGGATCTGCGAGGCGCTCATGGGCCTCGCCGTCTGCGCCCGGCTCCATGGGTAGGTGCAGGAAGATTTCATGTCCTTGCGATTTGGCAAAAGCGGCCTGTTCTGCGACCCCTGCTGGATAGGGTAGAAAAGATAAGGTCATTGGACCGGGCAAGGCGGCCACTTGCCTAGTTTGTTTTAAGGAAAATCCAAGATCATCGATGATAATGGCGATGCGTGGGCGGTGGGCTAGCGTCCCTTCGCTGCGAACCAAACGTTGTGGCAATTCACTATTTCTGGCAGGAATGGAAAATCGGCTCTGGAAAGGGTGATGCGGGGTTTCTTCTTTCGGTATAGTCAGGGAAATGAGGGCAAGGCTGTTTTGCTGATGTCCCGTTAAAAGGGTAAGCGACAGCCCCGAGACAACGCCAAATAATAGCGCTGCAGAAAATATCAGAAATTTAGCTAATTTTTCCATCGCTCTGGCGTAAATTATGCTCTTTTGAAATTAACAATTGCTCCTGCTCAGTAAGACGCTGATTCGGATCAACCATGTTTGACTTGCAGTTGAAACGGGCGGGGTTAATCTTGTGAAAAAGGTATTTGCATCAAGACTTAAGTGGAAAACACCCAATGATATTGCTGATAGATAATTACGACAGTTTCACCTGGAATGTCGTGCATTTATTACAAGATGCCGGCGCTGAGGTGAAAATTGTCCGCAATGACGAGATCGACGTTGATGAGGCGATGGCCATGGGCGCGCAAGCGATAATCCTTTCCCCTGGTCCCTGCACACCGCAACAGGCGGGTATATGTATTCCGCTCGTGAAAGCTTGCCATGGGGCACGAAAGCCCCTGCTTGGCATCTGTCTTGGCCATCAGGCAATAGCTGCAGCTTTTGGCGGGAATATCGCTCGCGCTGAAAAATTAATGCATGGCAAAATCAGCAGAATCCGCCATCAAGGCCAAGGGCTGTTTGCCGGCCTGCCCGACCCGTTCACAGCGGCGCGCTATCATTCTCTGGTGGCGCGCGGTGGCTCCCTGCCGGATAATCTCGAAATTACCGCACGGGCCGAAGATGATGGTGAGATTATGGGGCTGAAAGTAAAAGGCGCACCTATCTTTGGTGTGCAGTTTCACCCTGAAAGCATCGCCACGGAGCATGGGCTTTTAATGGTTGAGAATTTTCTGTCACTAGCTGGCATTGCCAAAGGGCGCGCGGCGTGACGGAATTCAAAAATATTCTGGCGCTATTGGGACGCGGCGAAATATTGCCTGCCGCGCAAATGCGTGCCGCCATGGAAATGATTTTGGCGGGCAAGGTCAGCCCCCCGGCGATGGCGGCTTTTCTTGTGGCTCTTAAAATGCGCGGCGAGACGGTTGGCGAAATTGCTGAGGCGGCGAAAGTCATGGGGCAGTTTGCCGAGCGTATTTCCGGCGGCGCGGATGCTCTTGATACTTGCGGCACCGGCGGTGATGGGGCCAACACCTATAATATTTCGACGGCGGTTGCTTTTGTTATTGCCGCCTGCGGCGTCAAGATCGCCAAGCATGGCAATAAAGCGGTGAGCTCCGCCTCCGGCTCTTCGGATGTGTTGCGCCTGCTGGGGGTCACCCTTGAAGCCCCGCTCAACACCGTTACCCGAGGCCTATTGGAAGATGGCATTGCTTTTCTATTTGCCCCCAATCATCACCCGGCCATGCGCCATGTGGCGCCAGTGCGCGCTGAGCTTGCCATGCGGACTATTTTTAATTTACTGGGGCCGTTATCAAACCCTGCAGGCGCGCGGCGGCAATTGCTCGGCGTCTATGATAAAAAATTATGCCGGGTTATGGCGGAAACCTTGCGCGAATTGGGCAGCGAATCGGCTTGGGTGGTGCATGGGGCGGATGGGCTTGATGAATTGACCCTGTGCGGGTCTACCCATGTGTGCGCTTTGGGGGCCAATGGCGAGATCAAATCTTTTGAAGTGACACCGGAAGAGGCTGGATTGACCCGTGTTGCCCCGTCAGAATTGCAGGGCGGCACACCAGAAGAAAATGCCCGGGCTTTGAAAGCTTTACTCAATGGCAACAAATCTGCCTATCGTGATGTGGTCTTGCTAAACAGTGCGGCGGGGTTGGTGATTGCTGATAAATGTGAAAGTCTGAAAGAAGGCGTGGCGCTTGCTGGCGAGGCTATTGATAGCGGCGCGGCGATGTCGAAACTCATTGCTCTTGTGGCGCGCACGAGGCCGGAATAGGCTATGAGCATTCTCGACGATATCATTGCTTATAAGCGCGAAGAGATTGCTGCTGCCAAAGCAAAGCAATCCCATGGGGATATGGACAGCGAAATTAAAACCCTGCCTACAACGCGAAGCTTTACCGGGGCTTTACGGGAAAAAGCAACAAGGGGTTTTGCTATCATTGCCGAAATTAAAAAGGCCAGCCCTTCCAAAGGGCTTATACGCGAAGACTTTAATGTCGCAGAGCTGGTAAAGGGGTATGAATCCGGTGGTGCAGCCTGTCTTTCGGTTTTGACCGATGGGCCAAGCTTTCAAGGGGCGATTATAAATCTCATCTCAGCGCGTTACGCCTCGTCTTTGCCTATATTGCGCAAGGATTTCATGATTGACCCCTATCAGATTGCCGAAGCGCGGTTGATGGGCGCTGATTGTGTGTTGCTGATTATGGCTTGTCTGGAAGATGCGCAAGCGGCTGAATTGGAAGCGGCGGCCTGGGACTATGGTCTTGATGTGCTAATTGAAAGCCATGACGCCTATGAGTTTGAACGGGCTTTGAAACTCAAATCGCCCTTGATGGGGGTAAATAACCGCAATTTGAAAACATTTGAGACCAGTCTGACCGTCTGCGAGACATTGGTGGAGCTTTGCCCGGATGACCGGATGATTATCGCCGAAAGTGGAATTTCCAACCATCAGGATTTACAACGATTAGCACAAAAAAACATTCGAAGCTTTTTGGTTGGCGAAAGCCTGATGCGACAGAAAAATGTTGAGCAGGCCTTGCGGGAACTTTTGCGAGGTTAATGGCTTTTATGGGCGAGACTGGCGGCGTTTTGCTCCCAATTCACGCCGTCAAAATCAGTAATTTTTAATGCCTCGAAACTGTTGCTGTTCATGCAATTCACATTAAGCGAAATGCCATCGGGGTTGGAGCGCGGAATATAAAAGGACTTAACCCCGCAATGGGAACAAAATTTATGTACGGCGATTTTCTTATTAAAGCGATATTCCGTTAGCGCTTGTGCACCGGACAATAGCTCAAAATCTCTGGCTGGAATGATGAGATGAACAAACCCGCTCATTGAGCAGATGGAGCAATTACAGCGCTCTGCTTCGGCCTTATCTGGCGTCAAAGCGCGCCATTTTACTTTGCCACAATGACAGCCCCCTTCGCGCCAGCTTTTGTTCATCTCGTCACCCCATATAAATAAGGCCGATAACCGCCCCGGTCATCATAGTGGTGAGCGTTCCTGCGATCATTGCTTTGGGGGCAAGCTGAATGATGTCATTGCGCCGTGATGGCACAAGGCTTGACAATCCGCCAATGACAATCCCCAGAGATCCGATATTGGCAAAGCCACAAAGAGAATAGATCAGGATCAATTCGGAACGTTCCGAGAGTTTCCCCTCTTCAATGCCGGCCAGTTGGAAATAGGCAATCAATTCATTGAGCACTGTCTTAACGCCCATATATTGCCCCGCCGTAGAAGCCTCACTCCAGGGAATGCCAGCCAGCCACATTAAGGGTGCAAACAGCCATCCAAGAATACGCTCTAGGGATAGGGGTTCACCGTCAATGGCTGGTGCCCATGCTCCAAGCATAATATTCACAAGGGCTGCCAGAGCGACAAAAGCGAGAATGGAGATGACAATATTGGCCCATAATTTACCGCCCTCGGTAACACCGGTCATAAAAGCATCCATGGAGCCTTCATATTTGAAAGCATCACCAGCATCCGCCGCCGTCGGCACCTCCCCTTTGGCAGGTGGCACCATGATTTTACTGATGAGCAAGGCGGCGGGGACAGAAATAATCGAGGCGACGATGATATGGCCTAAAATTGACGGCTCTATACTCGCCAGTACTGCTGCATAGACGACAATTACGGATCCCGCGACGGTCGCATAGCCGGAGGTGATAACCGTAAACAACTCGGTGCGGGTCAATCGCTCCAGATAGGCGCGAATAAGCAAAGGAGCCTCAGTTTGGCCGAGAAAGATATTGGCCGCCGCTGCCAGCGAAACCGCCCCACCAACACCAAAAATCCGCGACAGCACGACCGCAAAACCTTTAATCGTCCATTTCAGGACACCCCAATGCCATAACAGGGCCGATAGGGCAGAAATGAAGACAACGAGTGGAAGGGCCTGAAAGGTGAAAATGAACAGCCCGCTCTCGCCGCCGGGGGCGATTTCAAAGGGCATATTGTCGGAGCGCCCGAGATAGCCAAACAGGAATTCGGTCCCTGCCCCGGTGGCCTCCTGCAAGGCGCTGACAACTGAGTTTAGCGAGCGTAAAACATTACGCGCTGGCTCAAACTGCAATAAAAACAAGGCGATACCGATTTGTGTGGCAATCGCCCATAAGGAATTAAACACAGGAAAATAGGATTTTCGCTCGGACAGGAGCCAGGCAATACCCATAAATCCAAATAGACCAACCGCGCTCTGGGCGCGTAGGCCCCATTCCACTCCCGAAAAATCCATTAAATGCTCCCACAAGATCGACAGGTCATATCCCCGCAGACAAATAAGCCGAGTTTTGGGTAAATGTCACCCTTTTCAGTCTGTTGTTTATCAACGATAGCGAAGGTTTGCTTTTGCTTGCTCAATCCTGAAACGGCAGGTAAACCCGTGATCCGTTACAGATTTTAGTCATAAGGCGACAATATTATGCTGCCCAAACCCCGTACCGATATTGAACCAAATACTCTCGAATATGAGGTTCTGCCCAAGGTCAAGCCAACCGGATTTCGTGAATATGATGCCCGCTGGATATTTGAAAAGGAAATCAACCTGCTCGGCATACAGGCCTTAGGGGCTGGTTTGGGCACCCTAATCCATGAGCTTGGTAAAGAGCCTAAAATTGTGGTGGGCCATGATTTTCGTGGCTATTCCATATCCATTAAACAGGCTTTGACCGTTGGTCTTATGAGTGCCGGTATTGAGGTTTTTGACATTGGTCTGGCGCTGTCGCCCACGGCCTATTTTGCCCAGTTTGACTTGAATATCCCTTGCGTTGCCATGGTGACCGCAAGCCATAATGATAATGGTTGGACCGGGGTTAAAATGGGGGTTGAATCGCCTTTGACCTTTGGTCCTGAAGAAATGGGGCGGTTAAAAGAAATTGTCCTTGGCGGAACTTTCAAATCTCGCTCTGGCGGCGGCTATCATTATATTGAGGGCATGCGCGAGAAATATATCGCTGATATATGCAAAGACGTTTCCTTCACCCGCAAGATGAAAGTGATTGCCGCTTGCGGTAATGGCACAGCGGGGGCTTTTGCACCGGAAGCTTTAGAGCGCCTTGGCCTTGAAGTTATCCCTATGGACGCGGAACTGGACCACACCTTCCCCAATTACAACCCGAACCCGGAAGATATGAAAATGCTAAGCGCCATGCAGGCAGCCGTGCGTGAACATGGTGCCGATATAGCGCTTGGCTTTGATGGGGATGGTGATCGTTGCGGCGTTGTAGACAATGAAGGCGAAGAAATTTTTGCCGACAAAATTGGTGTGATGCTGGCACGAGATTTATCGGCCCTACATCCGGGCGCAACATTTGTGGTTGATGTGAAATCCACGGGTCTTTTCATGACCGATCCGGTGTTGATTAAAAATAAAGCAGAAACCAAATATTGGAAAACCGGCCATTCCTATATCAAGCGCTATTCGCATGAAGTCGGAGCTTTGGCGGGTTTTGAAAAATCAGGCCATTTCTTCTTCCGCGAACCTTATGGCCGTGGCTATGATGATGGACTGGTGGCGGCCATTGCTTTGCTGAAAATGCTTGACCGCAATCCTGATAAATCCATGGCGGATTTGCGCCGGGACTTGCCGATGACCTATCAGTCGCCGACCATGTCCCCCCATTGCGATGATGAGAAGAAATATGCTGTGGTCGATCAGATTGTCCAGCATTTCGTTAAATTGCATGAGTGTGATGGCGAGCTCATCGGCCAGAAAATTCGTGATGTAAACACCGTCAATGGCGTGCGCATAACCGTGCAAGATGGCACGTGGGGTCTGGTGCGGGCCTCGTCCAACAAGCCGGAACTGGTGATTGTTGTTGAGAGCCCAACCTCTGAGAAAAATCGCAACGCCATGTTTGCCGAGATTGAGACCGTATTGGAGCGCCATCCTGAAATTGGCGCCTTTAACCAGAAGCTTTAAATCATGACCTTGAAACTCTATCACGCCCCCCTCACCCGATCCGTTCGCGTCCTATGGTTGCTGGAGGAAATGGGTCTCGATTATGAGTTGGAAGTTGTGCCGCAGGCAGAATTTCGCAAAGTCGGCATGTCGGCGGATTATCGCAAAATAAGCCCTTTGGGAAAATGGCCGGTTTTGCTGGATGGGGACCAACCATTGCTCGAATCCATTGCGATCATGGATTATTTAATGGCGCGCTATGGCAAGGATGACACGGCGGGCGGCCTACACCCAAAACGCGATAGTATTGACTATGGGCTTTATCAGCAATGGATGCATTTCGGGGAAGCGGGCCTGACTACAGGTATTTCAATGTTGCTCGGCCATACGATATTTTTACCAGAAGAACAGCGCTCCCCGGCCATGGCGGCATGGGCGCAAGGGGAAGTAGAAAAATGTTTCGACTTTGCCGGAGACGCCCTTGGTGGCAAGGATTATATGCTCGGGACATTTACCGCCGCGGATATTTCCCTTGGCTATATGGTATTTTTGCTAAGGCTAATCGGACAAAAAGACCTGTTACCGGAAAATATTCTGGAATATTGGCAAAGGCTGAAACAACGTCCGGCCTGGCAGAAGGTTAAATCGGTCAGCTAGCTATTATTGCGCCGGAACCGAACGAATAAATGGCGCACAAATAGCAAAAATGCGATCCACAAAATAACCAAAGGTACAATAATCATCAGTTCACGCCAATCCAGCGTGGTCAGGAAATCCATGATGGATGTTACCTGATCAGTGAAAATTGATACAAACAGGATTTTCGGGATAATACCAATACCTGTGCCGAGCCAGAACTTCCAGATTGGTATCCGCGCCGCGCCGCAAGCGCTATTGATAACGATAAATGGTGCCGACGGGGTCCAGCGGATCATCATGGTGGTGGCGATGCCATGGCGTTTTACAAGGTCAATCAAAGAGGCAATGCGGCCCTTTTCCAACCTGTCCACAAGCCGTCCGCCAAACATGCTACCGATGACAAAGGTCAAGGTCGCACTGGCCATGGTGGCAATCCACGAATAAAAAGCGCCTGTGATAGGCCCAAAAACTGCCGTGGTCCCTGCAAATAATAATGTCTGGGGAAAGCCGGTCAGGGCGAGGATCGAAAAGACAGAAATAACGCCAATCAGCGCCAATGGGCTGTCAGCAATGCCAGCCATCATATCTTGCAGTTTTTGCTCATTCACTCCGAAGAGCTCACGGCCAAAAAGCAGCATGAACACAACAAAACCGAGCAGTGCAATGGTGACGAAAAGCGATGTCCACGCTTTGCGGTCCATATTGTTTAAAAACTGCCCCATCAAGGCAAAGAGTTTCACCATGTGGAATGTCGCCTGCCTTGAGCTTAACGCGTCACAAAACCAATAAAGCGGCCTCTCAGGAGACCACGACCCATACAATCTACAAATTCCATGCAGATTGGCACCTATCTAGCCTATAGAATGGGCTAATTGCAATCATGTAAAGCGACTGAAATGGGCGGGAGGCACCTTTTGTGAGCCTATAGCAGAGCGACCTCGACCAGTGAGCGGGGATTGTCTAAGACCTGCCAATCATCACACTGATGGCGCAGCCAAGTCATTTGTCGTTTGGCAAATTGCCGGGTTCGCGTTTGGGCGGCTTCCAATGCCTGAGCAAGGTTAATTTCATCGCGCAAATAAGCGGCAAATTCACGAACCCCAAGCGATTTCATAATAGGTAAATCGTCTGGAAGCCCTCGCTCCATGAGTCTGGTGATTTCCGGCAAAGCCCCCTCATCAATCATCTTCTCAAGACGCCTATTGCAATTGTCATAAATTTCCTCGCGCCGAGGTAGTAAAACCAGCTTGGTCAGCCGATCAGGCTGGAGAAGTGGTTGGCGTGGCAGGGCTTGAAAATAGGATAAGGGCCGCCGACAATGGTGATAGACCTCCCAAGCGCGGATCATGCGCTGGCGATCATTTGGGGCGAGATCTACCATTGCCGGGTCGAAACTTAAAATTTCTTCTCGAAAGGCTGTAGAGCCGATTTTTGCAAAATGCTCATTGGCCTGTTGGCGGATATCTGCGGGGATATCAGGAATGGGGGACAGCCCCTCGGTTAGGGCCTTGAAATACAGGCCCGTGCCGCCAACAAGGATCGGAGTTTTGCCGTCTGCATGCGCGGCACTAATTTCTTCTAAGGCATCTCGGCTCCAGCGGCCCGCAGAACAAAGATCGGAGCCATCAAGATAGCCATAGAGCCGGTGGGGTATTTGCGC
>WFQB01000045.1 GCA_015487305.1 Parvularculaceae bacterium
ATCATCACCGGTGCGGGGTCCGGTCTTGGGCGTTCTCATGCGCTGGCTTTGGCGGCCCGCGGCGTAAAAATCGTGGTCAATGATCTGGGCGGCGCGGTCGATGGCACAGGTGGTTCGGCCAGTGCGGCTGAAAGTGTTGCCGAAGAGATTAAACAGGCCGGGGGTGAGGCCATTGCCCATGGGGCCAATGTTACAAAGATGGATGAAGTTGCCGATATGGTCGAAAAAGCGCTCATCGCTTTTGGCCATGTAGATATTCTCGTGAATAATGCCGGCATCTTGCGGGATAAATCCTTTGCCAAAATGGACATGGCCGATTTTGCTGCGGTGATGAATGTGCATCTCACAGGTTCGGCGAATTGCACCAAAGCCCTGTGGGCACATATGCGCGAGCGCCAATATGGTCGCATTGTCATGACCACTTCATCATCCGGGCTGTATGGCAATTTTGGTCAGTCCAATTATGGTGCCGCCAAAATGGGCCTTCTTGGATTGATGAACACTTTGTGCCTTGAAGGGGCAAAATATAACATCCTTGTCAACGCGTTGTCGCCAGTGGCAACCACGCGCATGACGGAAGGCCTGTTTCCGTCAGGGGCTAATGAAATTTTTACCCCGCAAAGCGTGAGCGCAGGTCTACTGGCGCTGGTCTGTGATAATGCCCCCAATCGCCTCATCATGTGTGCTGGCGGTGGTGGTTATGCGGCGGCGCGCATTGTTGAAACCGAGGGCATTTATCTGCCCCCGGAAAAGCAAACACCGGAAAATGTTTTGGCGTTGCTCGATGAAATAACCGATATGAATGAAGCAAAAATTCTGGAGCAGGGTGGTGCCCAGACCATGAAATTTGCCTTTAAAGCGGCCAAGCATTTGGGCGTTAAACTTTAAACCAAAAAGAGAGCGCGGATTATGAGCGAACAGGATCTCGAAGATTTCCGCAAAGAGGTGCGGGACTGGCTGGCGGAAAACTGCCCGGAAGAAATGTGCACGCCCATGGACAGCAAAGATATTTGCTGGGGGGGGCGCAATTGGGAATTTTCCAGTGACGCGCAAAAGATCTGGCTGGAGCGCATGGTCGAAAAAGGATGGACCGTGCCCGAATGGCCCAAAGCCTATGGCGGCGCGGGGCTGTCCAAGGCGCAAGCAAAAATTCTGCGCAAGGAAATGAAACGCATTAAAGCGCGCCCGCCGCTTTTGTCCTTTGGTATCTGGATGCTCGGCCCTGCTTTGCTGAAATATGGCTCTGATGAACAAAGGCAAGAGCATTTGCCAAAAATCGCCCGCGGGGAAATCAGATGGGCACAGGGCTATTCCGAACCGGATGCGGGCTCCGATCTCGCATCGCTCAAAACCAAATGCGAAGATCGCGGCGATCATTACGCGGTTACCGGACAAAAGGTCTGGACCTCTTACGCCGATCAGGCTGATTGGATTTTCGTTCTGGTGCGCACGGATTTTTCTGCCAAAAAACATGAAGGCATCAGCTTTATTTTGGTCGATATGGATCAGCCCGGCGTCACCACAAGACCCATTAAGCTGATCTCCGGTAATTCTCCTTTTTGCGAAACCTTTTTTGATGAAGCCCGCGCCGAAAAACATAATCTTATTGGCGAAATTAACAAAGGCTGGACCATTGCCAAATATCTCCTCACCCATGAGCGCGAAATGATTGGCGGCATGGGCGGCGATGTCATGCGTCCCATTGGCGATATTGCGGTTCAGCAGATTGGCAAAGGCGAAGATGGTCGCTTGCAGGACCCGGTTTTACGCACCGATATTGCCCGCATGGAAATTGATGGCATGGCCTTTATGGCGACCATGGACCGGATAACCCAGGAAGCCAAAGCCGGCGGCGGGGTTGGGGCCAATGCCTCCATGCTGAAATATTATGGCACGGAATTAAACAAGCGCCGATTAGAGCTGATGATAGACAGTGCCGGATCGCCGGGCCTTGTCTGGGGCGGGGAAGGGGATGTGGCCAGCCAATGGCTGCGCACCAAAGCCAATTCCATTGAAGGCGGCACCTCCGAAGTGCAGCTAAATATTATCGCCAAGCGCATTCTCGATCTGCCAAGCTAGGATTTCAAAATGACCACCAAAGAAGAACTGGAAATGCTGCGGGAATCTGCCAGTGGATTCTTGAACGAAAAAGCACCGGTCAGCCAATTGCGCCGCTTGCGCGATGATAAGGTTGCCGATGGCTTTGACAGAGAAACATGGGCCGAAATGGGGGCCATGGGCTGGGCCGGTGTGCTGGTTGAGGAGACCCATGGGGGCGTTGCCATGGGCCATGAAGCGGCCGGAATTTTGATGGAAGAAATGGGCCGCACGTTGACCGCATCACCTTTCCTGTCGAGCGCAATTATGGGGGCGATGGCCCTGTCGAAATATGGCAATGCCAGCCAACAGGAAGGTTGGTTGCCCGCTATTGCCAGCGCCGAAAAAATCATCGCTCTTGCCGTGGATGAGCAACGCCATCACGCCCCGTCTCATGTGAAGCTAAAGGCCGAGCGCGCGGGTAATGGCTTTAAACTCAGTGGTGAGAAATGTTTTGTTGCCGATTGCGCCGCCGCCAATGCCTTTATCGTTTCGGCCCGCACTAATGGTAAAGAGCAGGAAAGCGATGGCATTACCCTTTTTCTGGTGCCGCGCGAGGCCCAAGGGGTTAGCGTTGAAAATCAAGATATGATTGACAGCCGCAATGCCGGCAAAGTTATTTTTGATGAGGTCGCTTTAGAGGGCGATGCGGTTTTGGGGGAGGTTGATAAAGGCTTTGCCCCGCTCAATGTGATATTGGATGCCGGGCGCGCAGGCCTTGCCGCCGAAATGTCCGGCTCGGCGCAGGAATGTCTTGCCCGCACGCTTTCCTATTTGAAAGAGCGCAAACAATTTGGTCAGACTATTGGCAGCTTCCAAGCCCTACAACATCGCGCCGCCCATCTTTATAGCGAAATCGAAATTGGCAAATCGATTGTTGTTCGGGCTTTGCAGATGATGGATAGCGCTCCGGAAATGGCGGCGCTAATGGTTTCGGCGGCCAAGGCCAAGCTTGGTCAGGTGGCGTTATTGTCCGCGCAAGAGTCGATCCAGATGCATGGGGGTATTGGCATGACCGATGAATTTGATATTGGTTTCTTCATAAAGCGCGTGCGGGTGGCTGACGCTCTTTATGGCAGCCAGCAATTTCACACCAATCGCTATGCCCAATTACGCGGGTTTTAAGGGCTTTTAAAAGAAAGTCCGGCCACGAGCAAAAATGCCCGTGACCGTAGTTGCGCAAAACAGGGATATGAAAGGAAAAAGAGTGTCGCTCTGTTCCGCGCTGCCGAGGTGGAGTGGCCTCTAAAATTTTATTGTGTAACCGAGGCGAACGGTTTTGACATCTTGGCCTTGGGTATAATCAAGCCGTACGCCTTGGCTTTCGGTAAAGAATATTTGCCCACCAACCGACCAAGCAATGCCTCCATCCTTCGCCGACACACCGGCTGGTAAGGCAGGGGAGGTGAATTTAACGGAATCCTGCCGATAGCCAATGCGCCCGATGAGGTCGAAATTCTCCGATATAGGCAGATAACCAACCCCATAAACCCCGGCAGTCCAGTTCATTTTGCCTTTGACCTCGACATTATTGATGGTGATTTTATCATCACGCAGCACCCGGCCCAACTCGCCTTCGACACCAAAATAATTGTTGAAGCGCCAGCCACCCCGAACCATCAGATTGTTGAAGTAAAAATCATTAGCGCCGACATCAATATTGATTCTTTCAACACCAAGATCGCCATAGGCATAGGGTGCATCCCCTGCCTGTGCATTGGCCGTGCCCGCGATTGCCCCGATGGCAATGCTGGCCAATAAAATATTTCTGATATTCTGTTTCATAGGAATTCTCCACACTGTTTACTTAACTTCGGCTATACGGTGCGGCAGCAAATCGTGAAATACCCCTTGAGAGGGTAATTTGCCTGAATTTCTGATTGTTAATGAAGGCAAGAAGCTGTGTGGTTTTATGTGGCCCAATTCCAAATAACTCTTTTAGGCTCGGTTTATCTGGCAGCGGGGACCGAGTTCCGCTAAACAGGCAGGTCAGGATTTTAAAAAGACCTAAGAGGGGCCTTAAATGCCATTTGACGAAGCGAGCATGCCGGTAAAAAGAGCGGGCGGGAAAAAACCTTATCAATGGATTGGACTGTTTTTAGGGGCAGGGCTGGCGCTGTTATTGTTGTTTTTGCCAAAGCCTGAAGGCCTGTCGCGCGAAGCATGGACGGTGGTGGCATTATTGGTGTTGATGGCCATTTGGTGGGTAACAGAGGCGATCCCCATTCCCATCACTTCGCTCCTGCCTTTGGTGGTGCTGCCGCTGTTTGGCATTAAATCCATCGCCGAAGCGGCGGTGCAATATTCAAGCCCGATTGTGATGCTGCTGCTGGGCGGATTTATCATCGCCAAATCGGTTGAGCGCTGGAACCTTCACGCGAGGCTCGCTTTAAACATAGTCAATGTCTTTGGCGCGCATCCATCGGGGCTGGTGGCGGGGTTTATGCTCGCCTCGGCATTGCTCTCCATGTGGATATCAAATACCGCAACCACCATCATGTTAACGCCAATCGCTTTGTCGGTGGCGGCGGCGGTGCTGGGCAAAAAAGCAGGCGGCGCGCCGTTCACAATTTCGATCATTCTGGCGATTGCTTATGGGGCATCGATTGGCGGTCTTGCCACTCCCATTGGCACGCCGACCAATCTCATCATTATCAATTATTTTGAATCCACCGGCGATATGCGGTTTTCGTTTGATCGCTGGATGATGATTGGTCTTCCCGTTGTGGCGGTGATGCTACCGGCGGCATGGTTTGTGTTGACCAAATGGGCGGTGAAAATAAAGGTGCAAGAAGGCGATGCGGGCAAGACGGTGATTGAAGAGGCGTTGGCAAGACTCGGGCAATGGAGCGCGCCAGAGATTCGCGTGCTGCTGGTGTTTTCGGTGATTGCTTTTGCGTGGATGTTTCGCCGCTTAATATTGCAGGATATGGAGGTTTTCGGGGTCAAACCCTTTGCCGGATTAACCGATCATGTGATTGCCATAGCTGGTGCGATAGCCATGTTTCTGGTGCCGTCTGGCTCCAGAAGTGAAAAAGGCACCATGTTGCTCGACTGGCAAACCGGCTCACAAATTCCCTGGGGCGTATTGCTGTTATTTGGCGGTGGCTTGAGCCTTGCGGCGGCGATTACCTCAAGCGGGCTTGCAGCATGGCTTGGCGTTCAGATGGCAGGACTGACGGCTTTGCCAACCATTGTCATTATACTGACCTTGGTGACCTTTGTGATTTTTGCAACCGAGTTGACCTCCAATGTGGCCACCGCTTCGGCACTATTGCCAGTGGTTGTTGCCATTGCTGCAGGCGGCGGGGCAGACCCGGCACTGCTTGCTATCCCCGTTGCCATGGCCGCAAGTTGCGCCTTCATGCTGCCCATGGCCACTGGCCCTAATGCCATCGTCTATGCGTCAGGAGAAATTTCCATCCCGCGCATGGCCGCCATTGGCCTGCGGTTAAACCTCATCGGCGTGGTGTTAATCACACTCATTGTTTACTGGCTGACCCCGCTGATTATGGGGTAAGGAAATTTAAGTCTGGAGTAATTTTATAGACCACCAGACGACAATCGCCACTTGCGGAATGAAAAACACCACAAAGCGGATAATGGCGGCGAAGGGGGATGTTGAAATAATATGGACAAGCGATTGGCCAATCCGGAAGGCCAGCAAGCCCATTGCCAAACCGTCTGTAATCTGTGATTGCCCCGTGGCAATGGCGAGGATCATCACCGCCAGTGCAAAGGGCACAAATTCGTAAATATTAGCATGGGCGCGAGTCAGGCGCTGGCCAAAGGGGTTTAGATCAAGGCCGGTTGGCGCGAAGCTGTTAGCGGATTTTCCGGCGAATAATGTCAGGGCAGATCGATAGCTGGCAAGCGCTATCAGAAGAAACATGGCCCATAATATCAGGCCGAGAATAGCGGTTTCCGTATTGTTTGCGATATCAGGCATGGGTCAAATCCTTGTGCTGCCAAAAGAGAAGAGGGGTTGCGTTAAAAAGGCCTGCCCGGCAGCCCGTCCCATAGCCCGATCACAGCGCCAATGGTAATTGCGACGCCGGGGATAAAACTGCCAAGGAAAAAGAATATAAGCCCGAGCCTCGCCATAAAACCAGGCTTATCAAGTTGATTTGATGTCCGGCCACGAAGCCCGAGCATGATATAGCGCGACAGCGACAACACCATGGTCCAACCCATAATTTCTATCAATATCCAGCCCGGAAATATTGCACCAAAGGGCCAGAACACCCCAAGCAATCCGGCAAGAACAATGAAAGGGCCATAGTGAAGCGCCGCATGATGGGCAATATCAATATAAGCATGGGCCTTGCCGTCTGTCGCGCCGAGCATGGCCCGCCATTTCCAGACACCGGTTGCGAGCGCGGCAAAAAAATAAAAGGCTGAAAAAAACAAAGCCACATGAAATGGCTCGGGCAGTGTATTGGCAATCATGATGGTCCTCCCAAAAAGTTTTCATCACGCCATGCAATAATATCGCGCCAGAAATCTTCGCGCCGTTCATTCATCACCATATGCCCGACATCCGGATATAAAAGCAGACGGCTATTGGGCAGGGTCTCGGCAAGGCGCAGGGTTTTGTCATGGGGAATGACCGGATCATATTCCCCATCCAGCACCAGAACCGGTTGTTTTATCGCCGCTACTTGATCCCAAATATCCACATCCCGAATACCGGCAAAAAAGGCGATCAGCTGATCCTGATTTTGAATACGGGCATCGCGGCGCATGGCCCGCAGCGCTTTTTTGCTTGGCCTGTCGGACAGGAAAGCGCGCTTGTCATAAGCAAATTGCGCGGCGGCCCGGGCCTGAAGCCATGGCCAGCGTGTCGTCAGCCAGGACGAAATGCGCAAAGCCATTGGCCCAAACGCCCCCAGCTTTTCCTTGCGCGCCATAAGTTGCATATCCCCCTCAAGGCCAATCCATTGGCCATCGGCAAAACCACCAACAGAGATAACAGCGCGAACGCGGTCCGGGCGGGCAAGAGCCAAAGACAATCCGGCAAAACCCCCGGTGGAATGGCCGACAATAATCACCTCGCGGTCCGGCAATATCTGATCAAGCACGGCCCCATAAAGCCGGTTGAAAAGTTCGGGGGTGACATCTTGGGGAGAAAACCCTTCCGGCCCGGTGGAGGGTGCATGGACGGGCAGCGAGAGAGAAATCCACGGGGCCTTGTCGCGAAAATCATCAGGCATGAGCGGTGCCCAAAACGCCGAGGTGACGGCAATGCCATGAATAAACATCCAAATCGGTCCGGGCCGTGAAACCCATGCCGCCGGATGATCGAAGAACAATCTATGGCCATCAATATTGATGCTTGACCGGATGATTTTATTTTGCGAGTTATTGCTCATATTTATAATTTAACCGATAGGCGGATTTTTGCCTACTCGCATTGGGAAAAACGGCTCATGCCAGACCGGAAAAATAAAGTAAAATCAGGGCTAAAGCCGCGCAAAAGCCCCAAACAGCACCGCTCGAAAGAAATGGTCGAGGCGATTTTGGAGGCCGCTGCTCGCATTTTGGAAGAGGGGGACGCGCCCTTCACCACCAATCACATTGCCGAGCGGGCCGGGGTCAGCATTGGCTCGCTCTATCAATATTTCCCAAATGCCGACGCCATCATGGCGGCCCTGATAGAGCAGCATGTGGAAGAAGAGCGCGCCTCGGCAGAAGAAATTCTGGCAACAAGGCTGACACGAAAAACCGATATGATGCGCGATTTGTTGATCGCCTTCGTAAACGCCCACGCCGATGCTCCGCGCCTGACCGCAAGATTGCACGCACTCGCCCCATCCTTTGGCCTGCAGGACCATCTGAACAAAGCCCGCGACGAGCAGGCTGCAGCAATAGCCAAAGCCATGGGCCTGCCACAGGCGGATATAAAAATATCAGTCATGGCCGTAGAAGGCGTGGTACTGGCAACCTTGGCTAGCAATCCAAAACAATTGAAATCAAAAAAACTTATCGACAGGCTTTACGCGATTGCCTTGGCGCCTTTGGAGGCGGGTTATTGATCTTAAAATCAAAGATGAACTCGTGATCCACCTTATAAACGCTTTGCCTTTTCTCTCATCCAAAAATACTTGCCTTTAACATCAGAAAGGTAATCGTTTTTTTCGACCCCTTCATCGATTATTCTAATGATTTTTGCCTTCATCTCGCTCATCAGCGAGGCATCCATGCCGCCATATTTTGAGCGCCAATTGTAAAATGTGGCATTGCTGATCCCATGTTCACGGCAAATATCCGAAACAGCCATACCCGCTTCACCCTGCTTTAAAATCGCATGATAGAAAGCTACCACAAGCGCTTATTCGCAAAAGCCTGTCCCGAACCAGTTTTTAGATATTTCTCAAACGCAAGCGCCTTACTTTTGTCAGCAAAAGCATGATAACCGATCAATTTCCAAGGCATATATTTTGAAGTGTGTTTCGAGTTTCCGGAATTATGCGTTGTCAACCGCTGTTTAAGGTCAGTGGTATAGCCAATATAGCGTTGCTCTGGATTTGATACGCTTTGGAGCAAGTAAACATAATGCATTTGTGTTCCCCCCCCGTCCCCCTACGCTTCCGTTGCTATCGCAACTACAGCGCGACACTCCTAGCTCTAATCGACTTCGGCTATCAGTCCACTTCGTGGCCTGCCACCCGAAGCTCGAAGAGCGTAGGGTGGTGGAGCCAGGCGGAATCGAACCGCCGACCTCTTGCATGCCATGCAAGCGCTCTACCAACTGAGCTATGGCCCCGAACCTTTGCAAAAGAGAACTCCCGGACAAGGGAGCGTTCGGAAAATTTGGTTTTCGGTGCGGCAAACTAATGCGCCGCCCGCTGCAAGTCCAGAGAGAATTTAAAACGCTCTGGTCATGGCCGCACTTTTTTAAGTGTCGGCACCCTTGTCCTTGGCGCTGACGAGCACTTCCACATCATCATCATCGCCGGTATCGAGCAGAGTGTCGTCATTTTCGTCAATTTCGACATCTTCAATATCGTCGAGATCGGGAATATCATCCTCGGTCTCAGGCTCGTCTTCATCCTCATCTTCGTCGAGGCCGGCTTTGCGCTTGGAAGCGATTTCGGCATTTTCCTCGTCGGCGGCTTCGAGCGGCGCAACGGCCTCATCGGCCTCTTCTTCTTCCTCGGATTCTTTATCGTCTTTGTTCTGGTCCTCAGCGACCTCATCCACGGGCCGTGGGCGGCGTGGTTTCAAAATCACTTCCGGCACAAATTCATTGCCACATTTCGGGCACAGACAGGGGTCTTTTTGCAGGTCGTAAAAACGGGCACTGCATTCAGGGCAATCGCGTTTTACGCCGAGGTCTTCATTTGCCATGAGCTAATCTTCCAAATTCGTGAATGTTTTAAATAGGGTTTTTACCCTAGTGAAAGGCGGTGTTGCCATGGCCTGCGGGCGCTGTCAAAAAGAAATCCGTGTTTTCGGTGCGCTTGGGCAAAATTTATGAATAATCCTCCCTCAAAAGAGGCCAGCTCTATGGCTGAAGCAGTGCAATCGTGCCTCTCAAAGGGCCTTTCCGGCACGGTTCAAGTGCCGGGGGATAAATCCATGTCCCACCGGGCGCTGATTTTCGGGGCGCTGGCCGAGGGCGAAACCCGTATTCGGGGCCTGTTAAAGGGGGATGATGTCCTGCGTACGGCCGCCTGCCTGCGGGCCATGGGAGTGTCCATAGAATGCCGCGAGGGGGTGTTTCATATCATTGGCAGGCGTTGGCAGGCCCCGGAGCGGGGGCTTTATTGCGGCAATGCGGGCACCGGCGTGCGCCTTCTCATGGGGGCGGTGGCGGGCC
>WFQB01000046.1 GCA_015487305.1 Parvularculaceae bacterium
GCAAATGCCAATCCCGCAGACAAAAAATGCACGGCACAAAAAGAATTTGCCATCATCCTTCATGGCGGCACAGCACGCGCTGGCAAAATCCCTGAACAGCGCCTCGCCTTCATGCGCGATCTTCTTTTCGATATGAAGCAAAACCTCAAACAGGGCGATAGCGCTCTTAATGTCGTGGAAGCCTCGGTCATGGCTATGGAAGATTCCGGCCTGTTTAATGCTGGCAAGGCCGCCGTCAATAATGCTGCCGGCTTTGTAGAAACCGATGCCTCAATCATGGATGGCAAAACCCAAAACACTGGCGCCGTGGCCTCTATGCGCTTTATCAAAAACCCCATTCGCGCCGCCCGCCTTGTTATGGATAAAACCCGCCATGTCATGATGGTCGGTGATCGCGGCGAACAGGCGGTCACCGATATTGGCGCCCAAACTGTCAAAGCCAGCTATTTTATCAACAACCACCATGATGAACCCAATGAACATGGCACGGTTGGCGCAGCGGTTCTTGATCGCTGTGGCAATCTCGCGGCGGGCACCTCAACCGGCGGCTATGATGCCAAAATTCCGGGCCGCGTTGGCGACAGCCCGGTCATTGGCGCAGGCACTTTTGCTAAAAATAATGTCGTCGCCGCCTCGGCCACTGGCCATGGGGAATATTTCATACGCTTTAACGCCACCGCCTCCATCGCAGCGCGCATGGAATATGGTGGCATGGATGTACAAACCGCCACCAAGGCGGTGATTGACCAAATGGCCAAAGCCGGCGGCGAAAAACAAGGCCGGGGCGGCATCATTGCGGTGGACGCACAAGGCAATTTTGCCTACCCCTTCTCCACCCCCGGCATGGTCCGCGGCATAGCTCGCTATGATATTGATCCGCAAGTAGGCGTATTTGAGGACATGGATTAACGCCAAAACATCACACCGACTTTTCTATTTTCCGCGAATTTACCAGCCCTCAAGCATTGCATCACGCTGGCCTTGGGGCTAGGACAAGCGCATCTATTTCCCATTGGCGCGACCTGATCGCCCCAAACCCCAACCATATATTTTAAGGAGAAAGACCCCCATGGCTCGCAAAAAAATCGCCCTTATCGGTGCTGGCATGATTGGCGGCACGCTCGCCCATATCGCCGCCCAAAAAGAATTGGGTGACATTGTCCTGTTCGACATTATGGAAGGCATTCCCGAAGGCAAAGCCCTCGATCTTGCCCAAAGCTCTCCGGTAGATGGCTATGATTGCTCTTTAAAAGGCACGCAAAAATATCGCGACATTAAAGGCGCTGATGTTTGTATCGTCACCGCTGGCATCCCGCGCAAACCCGGCATGAGCCGCGATGATCTGATTGAGATCAATTTGAAGGTTATGAAGGCCGTTGGGGAGGGGATTAAAAAATACGCCCCCAAGGCTTTTGTCATCTGCATCACCAACCCGCTGGATGCCATGGTTTGGGCGCTGCAAAAATTTTCCGGCCTGCCCCATAATATGGTCGCTGGCATGGCGGGCATTCTCGACTCGTCACGCTTTCGTCTTTTCCTCGCCGAAGAGTTTAATGTCTCGGTAGAAAGCGTCACCGCCTTTGTTCTTGGCGGCCATGGCGACACAATGGTGCCACTCACCCGCTATTCCACCGTGGCCGGCGTGCCTTTGCCAGACCTCATCAAAATGGGCTGGACCACAAAAGAAAATATAGACGCCATCGTCAAACGCACCGCGTCCGGCGGCGGCGAAATTGTCAGCCTCCTAAAAACAGGCTCTGCCTATTACGCCCCGGCCGCCTCTGCCATCCAAATGGCAGAAGCCTATTTGAAAGACAAAAAAATGGTCGTGCCATGCGCGGCTTATTTGCGCGGTGAATATGGGGTCAAAAATGCCTATGTGGGCGTGCCCGTGGTCTTGGGCGCAAAAGGCACTGAGCGGATTATGGAGGTCAATTTCACCAAGGCCGAGCAACGCAAATTTGATAAATCCGTTGCCGCCGTGAAAGAACTGGTCGCAACTTGCAAAAAGCTCGATCCAAGCCTCAAATAAAACAACAAACATCAACAAATCAAAAAGCCGGGGCCAAGCGCCTCGGCTTTTTATTTTGCGCAAACCCCCTGACCCATCTATAAACAAACAACAAAAACTCATGGAGCCATACTCTCATTTTGCGCATTTTATATTCCCATCGCACCAAATCATCTGACGGCCAGTTTGTGCATATTCGCGCCCTGACCGAAGCGCTGGCTGCGCTTGGCCATGAGGTTTTAATTTGCGGCCCTGATGCCATTTGCAGCCCGAAAGATTTGGGCAAGCAAAAGCTGGATGCAGGCGCGGGCGAGAAAAAAGGGTTGACGGGCATGCTTCCAAAACCCGCCTATGAAGCGGCCGAATATGCCTATTCCCTTCACGCCTATCAACGGCTGCAAAAGGCCGCGCAAAACTTCACCCCCGACATCATCTATGAGCGCGCCAATCTTTTTTTCAATGCAGGCAAATGGCTAAAGCAATCACAAAACCTGCCGCTGATTTTAGAGGTCAACGCCCCGCTGGCCGAAGAGCGCGAAGCCCATGGCGGGTTATGGCTAAAATCCCTCGCCTATAAACAAGAACAATCCTTATGGCGCGCCGCCAATCATATTCTGCCGGTCAGCACGCCTCTGGCTGAGCGTATTCGCAAAGTCGGTATAGACGACAAAAAAATTACCATCATTCCCAATGGCGTTTTGCAAAGCCAGCTAACTCCCGGCCATGGCAAATCCGTGCGCGCCCAATATCAGCTTCAAGATAAATTCGTCATCGGTTTTACTGGTTTTGTCCGCGACTGGCATGGGGTTGATCGCGTCTTGCATTGGCTGGCAACCCGGGAAGGTCAGGGGGCACATTTGCTTTTGGTTGGCGACGGGCCAGCCATTCCTGCTTTGCGCCAGCTTGCCGAAAAACTGATTGTCGCCAATCGCTTCCACATTACTGGCGTCGTCCAGCGAGAACAGCTCTCTCATCATATCGCCGCTTTCGATATCGCCCTGCAACCACGGGTCACCGAATATGCTTCCCCCTTGAAATTATTTGACTATATGGCCCAAGCCCGCGCCATCATCGCCCCGGACCAGCCCAATATTAGCGAAATTCTCGATCATGAAAAACAAGCCCTGCTTTTTGCCCCCGAAAGGGATGAGGATTTCTTCGCCGCTCTTAATCGCTTGAAAAATGATGAAGAAAAGCGAAAAGCCCTCGGCTATGGGGCCCGCAAAAAATTGCAAGACAAGGACATGACATGGGCCGGAAACGCCAAGCGCGTGATCCGCATCGCCAAAACCCTGCTGGCTTGAACTGTAAGCCACACCCTAATTCCTTTGACCCCTTAAGACCCAGCCGATAGACTGCAATGCTTAAAATATCAGACCTTCAGGAGATATCCCCCATGCCGCTTCGCGCCCTTTTTCTCGCCCTTTTATCCCTCTTCATTGCCCCGCTTTCTTTGGCCGCTGATGAAGACCACCGCTTTGACGACAAACTCGTCGCCGAAGCCAATAGGCTGATAGAAAAAGGTTTTAAAGACGAAGCCGCCTATGAAATCATTGAAAGCCTGACCACAGAAATCGGCCCGCGCATGGCCGGCAGCGAACAGGAAGCCCGTGCCCGGGATTGGGCGGTCAAACGCCTGAAAAAAATGGGCTTTAAAAACATCCGCATAGAGCCCTTTGAAGTAGATCGCTGGGTGCGCCGCTCTGAAAGCGCCGCCATTGTCAGCCCTTTCCCGCAACCCTTGGTAATCACCGCCTTGGGCGGCTCGGTGCCAACCCCCAAAGGCGGCGTCACCGGAGATGTTGTGCGTTTTGAAAGCTTCGCAGATTTTCTCGACTCGCCGCTCACGGGCTATGAAGGCAAAATTATTTTCATTGATGAAACCATGACCCGCTCCCAAGATGGCTCTGGCTATAGTGTCGCCGTGCGCAAGCGCCGCACCACCGCCAATGAAGCCGCCAAACGCGGAGCCGCCGCCGCCCTTATTCGCTCTGTCGGCACCAGCAGCCACCGCTTTGCCCATACCGGCTCCACCCGCTTTAGCGCCGAAACACCCCGCGTGCCCTTTGCCGCCCTATCTGCTCCTGATGCGGATCAATTAGCCCGCGCCTTAAAGCACGGCCCGGTCAGTGTCCATATCGAGCTAGATGTAGAAAGCTTAGGGCCGGTTCAATCGGGCAATGTCATTGCCGAAATCCCCGGCCGCACCGATGAGCTCGTCGTCATTGGCGGCCATCTCGACAGTTGGGATTTAGGCACGGGCGCCGTGGATGATGGCGCCGGCGTTGGCATCACCATGGCCGCCGCCCATCTCGTTAAAAAAATGAACCGCAAACCAAAGCGCACTATTCGCCTTATTCTTTGGGGGTCAGAAGAAGTTGGCCTTGTGGGGGCCCGCGCCTATGCCGAAGCCCATAAGGATGAATTAGACAAGCATTTCATCGCCAGCGAATCCGATTTTGGCGGTGGTAAAATCTGGCGCATCAGCACTAATTTTGCCGAGGACAAGCTTGGCTATGCCGCCGCCTTCCGCCATCTCTTTGCCCGCTTCACCCTTGCCGAAGGCAATAATCAAACCAGTGGGGGCCCGGACATCATCCCGTTAAGCGCCATGGGCGTCCCCGCCTTCCGGCTCGACCAGGATGGCACGGATTATTTCGATCTACACCACACCCCCAATGACACTTTTGACAAAATCAAGCTGGAAGACATTCAGCAAAATGTCGCCCTATGGTCAGCCTTCATCTGGGTTGCTGCCAATATGGAAGGGGATTTGCGCAGCGACAGCCCTGCCGAAGAAACAGTTGAAACACAATAAATTCGTTTATTCTTGGGAGATGAAATCCATGCAGTATAAAAAGCTTTTTGCAAGCACAAGCCTTGCGCTTTTTCTGGTCGCCTGCGCCACCGCGCCGGAGGACCAAACCCCAATCCCGCAAAAAATCGCTGACGCAAACAAAGAACAAGCGATAACCCCCGCACCATGGGAGCCAAGCTTTTATAACCCCGTCCCCATGCCATCGGCCCCCTTAAACAAAAACAAAACCTTCACCCGCATCACTTTTGGCTCCTGCTATACCGCCGAAAAAAGCGATGCCATTTGGAGCCGCATCAGCGAGGCCCAAAGCGACGCCTTTTTATTCATTGGCGATAATGTCTATGGGGATGTAAAAACCAAAGATCCCGGCCTGCCGGAATTGCGCGATCAATATGGCAAGCTCGCCGCCAGCAAGGGCTTTGCAGAATTTCGCCAATCCACACCGGTTTTAAGTGTGTGGGACGATCATGATTTTGGCCTCAATGATATGGGCGCCGATTTCTTTGGCCGTGAAGCCTCCGAAGATTTGTTCAACTATGTCTGGGCCATACCCGAAGACGACCCCCAGCGCCAGCATAACGGCATTTACTCTTCGCGCATTATCGGCATGGAAGAGGGCAAACAAGTCCAGATCATCATGCTCGACACCCGCTATTTTCGCTCGCCTCTAAAACCCACCGATGAGCGCGGCGCCAAAGGCAAGGAGCGCTATATCCCGGACCCCGACCCAAGCAAAACCATGCTGGGTGAAGAGCAATGGCA
>WFQB01000047.1 GCA_015487305.1 Parvularculaceae bacterium
GGGTTACATGTCGCGGACTGTTTCGCACAGCCCGCTGCCCAGCAAGCGCTAACGAAAACATAAAGTCAAAAAACCAGACTCATCCTGAGGTGCCCGACACAGTCGGGCCTCGAAGGATGGTGATAAAAGGAACCAATCTTCCCCACCCCCCCTCTACCGAGACGGGAGAGAGTGCAGCAAACCCTCAACCCTTGCCCACCATCAACGAACAGCTAAGCCCTTTTTCAAAGGAGAGGCGCCGGAGTGCCCGGCGTGCCCCACGCCAACCTTAAAGTCCCGCGCGCCGTAAGGCGCGCAAAACAAAAACAGTTCGACCACTTCTTTTGCCTCGCGGCAGATTGCTTCGCAATCGCCTCCGGCAGGGGCGGCAAACATTTGCCGGGGCCGCAGTCGCGTCCCTTATCCGGTTAGGTGTGGTCGCCCGCGCACCGTAAGGCGCGCAAAACAAAAACAGTTCGACCACAGCGAACCTTCGCCTCTTGCCTCACCATCAGCAAGCAGCTAAACCCTTTTTTCTCGGAGAGGTGCCGGAGTGGTCGCCCGCGCGCGCAGCGCGCTAGTTATAAGTTTTAGTTCGACCACTCTCGATAACTCAATAGTTTGGAATGACTATCCAAACTGGAAATATTGCGGAGAGGTGCCGGAGTGGTCGAACGGGGCGGTCTCGAAAACCGTTGTGCGGGCAACCGTACCGAGGGTTCGAATCCCTCTCTCTCCGCCATCCCTTTTGCGAATTCTACCGGAGGCAAAATATAGCTACAGCGCAAGTAGCTCTGGTGCGCAACGCCCCTCATCTTGAGCTGAGCCAAAAGACAGCGCGGCATAATCGCGCTTGTTGGCTTTAAGTCGTAAGTGCCTCTTACTTTATTTTATATCTTCTCTCATGCATTTTGCAAATTCATCTCTTAGCATAGTAGTTTGCTTCAAATCTACATCATACATTTTTTGATAATTGTCAGCGATATGTTCAGGGGCAATCAATTCAATTCTTTTGTGCCAATAAACTACATGCTGTCGATTTTCTTCTGAAGAACGGACTGCACATTCTTGAAACGCCTTGAGGTATCCGGAATATGCCTGGAGCTTGTTAGTACATATTTTCTTTGTTTCAAAGTCTCTTCAAACCAAATTGTCCATAAGCCTATGATAAGCCCGAAAATACCGCTTGCTATTATTGTAAATGGATCGTCCATATGGGTTACATAATTGCCCTCAATATCATATGCATCTCAACACAATTCCGACTCACCCCCGCGCCTTCTCCATCGCCTCGCGCAAAACCGTCTCATCACCAATGTGATTGGCGAGCAGCAGGATAAGCCTTGTGTTTAGCCTGGCGCTTTCATCATCGGACAACCCCTGATGAACCTCAATCAAAGCTTCATAAAAGTCGTCGCAATTTTTAAGGTTTGGCGCGGTATTTAATTTTTCCATGTCACCCTCCTATCGCCCGCTCATAGGCTTTGGCGATATCCTGCGCGCTTGGGTTTTTCCATCTGGCGGCCACCACCTTGTCCGGGCGAATAAGATAGCTTGCGCCCGCCTCTGCCCCATAGCGTTCTGCGGCGAGGCCCTTTGCTGGCAGGCATAAACTTGACAGCTCTGTCGCTGGTGGCATATCGCCAAAATGTAAGAGTACGAAATCCTCGCCTAATTGCGTGAGCAACCAACCTTGCGCGCCCGCCATTTCTATCGGCGCATCAACGCACACATGGCCGGGCTTCGGTCCGGCACTAAAATCATCCCTGTCCGGCGTAGATAGCGGGCTGTCATGATAGGGGGTGGGCTCAGACAATCGCCCGGAATTAACCAAGGGCCGCGCAAATTCATAATCCCGCGCCAGTTCCAGCACACTATCGCGAAAGGCGGTAGAGGTTCTGGATTTCGGCGTGATAAAATCGGTGGAGCGGGTTGAGTTCAAAATATTTTCATCGGCCCCTGCTGTGCGCTCACTATTATAACTCTCCAACAAGCTTTCCGGCGCAGCCCCGCGCAAGATCATATCCAGTTTCCAGGCGAGGTTTTGCGTATCCGGCAGACCACTATTGGCCCCGCGCGCACCAAATGGACTGACGAGATGCGCGCTATCCCCGGCAAAAATCACGCGGTCATGGACAAAACGCTCCATGCGCCGACATTGAAATGTGTAAACGCTAAGCCAGTCATACTCATATTCAACGCCCTCGCCTAGCAAGCCTTTGACAAAGGGGTCAACATTTTCCGGGCGCATGGCCGCTTCGCGGTCAATCTCCCATCCCAGTTGAAAATCAAGCCGCCAAATATCATCAGGCTGCTTGTGCAGCAGCGCCGTACCGCCTTTATTAAAGGGCGGATCAAACCAAAACCAGCGCTCGGACGGGCGCTCTTGCTTGAACTTCACATCGGCAATCAGAAAATTATCTTCAAAAATGCGCCCCGCAAAATCAAGCCCCATTAAATCGCGAATTTTTGACTTTGACCCATCGCAAGCCAGCACATAATCCGTATGCAGCCTATAATCTCCATCGCGGGTTTCAATCGTCAGCATTGCGCCATCTGCATTGAAATCCATTCCCTTTACCGCATGGCCCCAGCGAATATCCACATTGTCCATCTGCTCCAGCGCATCGACCAGATAATCTTCCACATAAAATTGCTGAATATTGACAAAGCCGGGATTTTTCTGATCTTTCACCGGCAACATATCAAATTGATAAACCGGCTCTTTGTCTTCACCCCAGAAAACCTTGCCGACATTCCAAACGACACCCTTGTCAACAATACGCTCGCCCACCCCAAGCTGATCAAAAATATCAAGCGCTTCTTTGGAATAGCAAATTCCTTTGCTACCGGCGGGTATAAAATCAAACGCCGTCAGCAAAACCACCTGATGGCCTCTTTGCGCCATGGCCAGCGCCAGCGCAAGACCAATGGGACCAGAGCCAACAATCACGAAAGGGTGGCGCTCAAGATCGCTATCACTCTTTGCTGGCTGATATTTTTTCGTTTTATAAATCGGAATGACAGGCTGCGACATGATCTAATCCTGCAATAAAGCCCAAACCTCGCGATCCCGCTCCATGGTCCAGATGCGCGGCCAGTCAATGCCGTCATATTCATCCCATAGCCGTTGCACATTAAATGGCAGGCAGTGCTCAAAGATTGGCCAATGACCAAATTTTGGCGCCAGCGCTTTGTGGGTCGCTTCAAAAGCATCGCGCAAAGTGCCGCCACTATCATGGGCGGCCTTTACATGGGTCTGCATGCCAAGGAGAAATTCCCGCGTCTGCTCAATCGCCGCATCAACAGCAACCCGGCCCTTGGCCACAGCCCCGCGCCCGCCTATCAATGCCTCGGCTTCAAACGCTTTAATATTATCAAGCGTGCCTTGCGACCAATCCATATGAAACGCATCGCCCGTGTAAAGCGCCGCTTCGGCTTCAACCAGATCACCTGCAAACAAAATTTTATGCTTGGGATACCAAACCACAATATCCCCCGCCGTATGGCCACGCCCACAATATTTTAATTCCAAAACGCCACGGTCGCCGCCAAGATCAATCGACATTTCATCACTAAAAACCTTGTCCGGGAAAGTCAGGCCGGGAATACCTTCCGGCTCACGAAACAGGCGCGGCATGCGGCCAAACTCGCTATCCCAATCTTCCTGACCGCGCTCTTTTAGCAAAAACTCGGTCTTCTCATGGGCAATAATTTCATCAGCCTCAAAAGCGCTTGCCCCCAAAACCCGCACCGCATGATAATGGGTCAATATCAAATAACGCACCGGCTTATCGGTATGTTCGCGCAAAATTTTCAGCCAATCGGACGCAGCTTTGGGCGTTGCCCTCGCCTCAATGGCAACCACGAAATCTTCACCCTCAATCGCACCAATATTCGGGTCTCCCTCGGCGGTCAGCGCATAAACACCATCCGCCAGCACATTCATGGTCTCTTTTTTTTCTTCCATATCCGCAGAAGACGCAAATGCCTTTGCCATAAATTTTATCCTTTTTATTTTTATTATTATTCAGGACGGCGAATAATATTTTTGCCATCCCAATTCACACTCATATCTTTGACCATAGCAAACAGGCCTTCCACATCAGCGTTTAATTCGATTAGCTCAATCATCCCGCCATTCGTTTTACGGGTATCCATATAGGCAAAACGCTTGCCGCCAACAGGCTTAACCTCGCCATAAAACGCCATCTCATGACCCTGTTTTTTCAGGCGCTCCACATCTTCATCAAAATTTTCCGTGGACAAAGCCCAATGATGAAAACAGCCATAGCCTTTTTCCCGAACCACATCCGCATAAACATTGGGCACATCATTATGAACAAAGACCAGCTCATAACACATGGACCCCGAATAGGCCAAAGCCACGGACAGATCGATATCGGTTGGCGCGCCATAATAGGTTTTATTATCGGCTTCAAAATGTTCCAGCAAAAACCATGGGCCAATGCCGAGGGTCTTGGTCCAATGATGGGCCGCCGCTTCCAGATCATCCACCACATAAGCAGTTTGCATGATGCTACCCAAAGGCTGACCAAAAGAAAGTATCCGGCTCATAAGTTTTTCCTTTTAATGACTAAGTTGCATGCCGCCATCAACGACCATTTGCGTGCCAATAATTTGCGCGCTTTCATCGCAAGCCAGAAACAAAACAATATTGGCCACATCTTCCGGCTTTTGAACTTTTCCCATGGGGATGCGCGGGGCAAAATCAGCCCCCACCGCTTCCCCCGGCGCGCTCGCTTTGGCCGCCGCATTTGCGATCAGTACATAAGCATGGGCACCACCTGTTACCAGACAGGCTTTCCCTGCCAAGCGGCTTGAGCCTTTGGTCATTTTACTGGTAACCCATATAATTGATTGCCAAGCTCGCGAGCCACAGCCTCAAACCCTTCCATGGCTTTGGGCGAAAGTGCGGTCATGGATAAAAAGCCATGGGTCATGCTCGGATAATGCTGATGCACCACTGGAACGCCAGCCTCTTCCAATGCCTTGGCATATTCAAATCCATCATCGCGTAAGGGGTCTTGTCCGCAAGAAACAATAATGGCTTGCGCCGCACCTTTTAAATCCTTTGATAAAAGAGGCCAAACCTCAGGGTCCGGATCATTGCCTTTTTCACGAAAATAAGAATCGGTGAAAAATTTTATATCGCCACTATCCAGCGCAAACCCTTCGCCAAATTCCTTGTGAGACGGCGCATCCCCAAAGGGACGCAAGGCCGGATAAATCAAAAGCTGCACCGCCGGCTCGCCCTTGGCAGCTCCACGAAGTTTCAACGCCATCGCCGCCGATAAATACCCACCAGCACTATCCCCAGCCACAGCCAGCCGGTTTTTGTCCATGCTTAATTCATCGGCATGGTCGCAAGCCCAATGAAAAGATGCGATGGCATCTTCATCCGCCGCCGGAAAAGGGTGCTCTGGCGCGAGGCGATAATCCACTGCCAGCACAGGAATATTAGCGAGCTTACAGATGCGCCGGCAGGGGCGATCATGGGAAGCAATACCGCCCATAACCCAACCACCGCCATGATAGAAAATCAGACCGGGACTATTGGGCTGGACATTTTCCGGCAGATAAAGCCGCGCCTTTAACGGGCCTTCCGCACCATCCACTTCCAAATCCCGCACCTCGCCGATCTCTACCGCCGGGGCATCAACCATATCCGGAAAAGCATCCAGCATGGCTCTGGCATTTTCAAGCCCAATAGCTTCGAACCCAACCACTTCGGCGCCATAAAATTGATTTAAGAATTGCACCATTCCGGGGTCTGTTTTCGAATAATCGGCCATAAGACTTTGCTGCTCCTAAAAGTTAAACTTGGTCACAAAGCCCCATTCTGATGGTAGGCCGTAAGACCCTTCAACAATACCAAAGCTATCCAATGTCGTCACCCCGGTGCCAACCAGATAAAGCTCATCGGTAATGTTCTTCCCATAAAGCGCTGCTTCCCAATTGCCTGTGGTTGGCGCAAGGGTGAGGCGCGCATTGAGCAAACCATAATCATCCTGCTTCAAAATCGCCGTATTGGCTGGATCAAGAGCTTGCGAGCTTTGGAAGGCATAATCCCCACGCAAGGTTAGCTCAAACGCATCCGATAAAGGCACAACATATTCCGCACCCAGAGAATAGGTAAGGTCCGGCGTGCGCGGCAAAGACAGATCCGTTGTTACCGTCGCGCCGGGATTTAGCTCGTCATATTTTGCATCCAGCAATCCAATCGTGGCATCAATGGTAAAATTATCCGTGACCATGGCGCGCAATTCCGCTTCAGCGCCTTTAACCTGCGCGGTACCGGCATTTTCTGTCACCAGCAACAGATTGCCGGTATTATCAGCCCGCACAGAGGTAAGCTGCATGTCCTGATAATCATAGATAAAGGCCGCCGCGCTCAATAGCACCCGCCGATCAGCAAAGCTGGTTTTAACCCCAACCTCATAGGACCAGACAAATTCTGGATCGAAACTGTCAACCGCTCCTTGCGATGTCGGACGGCCATTAAAGCCGCCGCTTTTAAAGCCCTTGGAGATCGAGCCATAATAAAGCGTATTATCATCGGTTTGGAAATCAAGACTGAACCGTGGCGACAAAGAACTCCAGCTATCGCTTAAAGTGGTTGGTGGAATAATCGCAACACCGGAATTCACCCGGCTATGGTCAAGAAAATATTCCTTGTTCTCGTCCGTATAGCGCAAGCCCACGGTAAAATTCATCCGATCGGTCATGGCATAAGTGCCACTACCGAAAATGGCATAGCTGTCGCCGCGGATTTTATTATAAATATTAAAATCACCATCGAGGCCGCTATTAAAAGGATTGCCCGCCCCGCCTGCGCAGACATTAGGGGGAAAAGGTCCCGGACAAACAGATGTTCCGGTTAGTGGGATAACCGCCGCCGGCAAAGCTTCCAAAGCCGCATACAGGCCAGAAGCCAATCGCACATCATTTGTGTCCTTGGCTAGCTCATTAAAATAATAGAGGCCGCCAACCCAATCCAGCCTATCTTCAAAGCCCTTACCGGTCATTTGCAGCTCTTGGGAATATTGAACCTGCTCAACCTTATTATTGGTATGCAGATATTGATTGGCCGAACCATCACCATCGCGACCAAATTCAGCCGACAGGGACCGCACCGCACTAATGGATTTTACCTGCACCGCACCATAATCGCGCACCAAAGTCAGGCTACCACCATAGGTTTGATTATCATCCACATTGGGACCTGTGGCTTGGCTTTCACGAGGATTGGTATTGACGATAGCCGGTGCCGTTACCCCGGATGGTGCCCCAACCAAAGCTTGCCAGAGAAGGGCCAAAGGCGCATTTGGATCAAATTGCAAGATAGCGGTTTCGGCTGTAGTGCCATCGCGCGTGCTAAAATCAAAAACCAAATCCGCCGAGAAATCATCAGATGGCACCCAGTTAAACATGGCCCGCCCGGCAAAGCTGCGCTCATCGCCTTCGCGCTCGCCGGTAGCGATACGGTCAGTAAATCCGTCCTTGGTTTTATAAAGAGTTGCAAAACGTGCGGTTAGATTTTCACTCATGGGCACATCTATTCTGGCCCGACCTTCAAAATAATTATTCTCGCCAGCGCGAAGCTCTATGCGACCACCGCCATCAGAGTCTGGCTTGGCGGAGATGAGATTAATCGCCCCGCCAATTGTGTTCTTCCCGAACAAAGTCCCTTGCGGCCCGCGCAAAACCTCAACCCGCTCCAGATCCAGCAAATCCATGATTGTTGCCGTTGCCCGGGCATAATAAACACCATCAATATAAATCCCGACACCCGGGTCAGTGGTTACCAGAAAATCGCTTTGACCAACACCGCGCAGATAAATATTGGAGGTGCTGGCACTACCGCCACCACCGCCATTGGAGGTGATATTTAAATTAGGCACAAAGCGCGATACATCTTCAATATTGGCCGCACCGCGCTTTTCCAGCGTGTCACCGGTAAAAGCAGAAATAGCAATCGGTGTAGATTCAGCGCTTTCTTCACGCTTGCGGGCGGTTACAATAATTTCGTCAAAGCCGGAGGATCTCTGATTATCAGCTGCCGCCGTGTCGTCAGCCGCCTCGTCAGATTGCGCATTGGCTGGTGCCACCAAAAGGGCGCTGGCTGCAAATGTCAGGGTCAAAGCCATAACGCTTGACGCGAGCAAACCATTCGTTCGGATTTTTTTAAGCTGTTCAGTCATTTCTACCCCTTAACTTCCCCGGATTTTTCAGTTGATAACGCGTTGCAGCCGCTAATCTGGCCATGCACAAGGCATTCGCCAATAGCGTAAATTACTCAAATCCACGCTATGAGGGGCCAAATCACCTAGTCGCCCATTATTTTTTCGCAAAAACCGCTAGCTATAGGGGGTTCCCGTCATTTGCTAACGCTACTTAATATGGAACCATCAAGGCTCGCAGCATTGAAAAACAACCAAGGACGGAACCTGAATTATGTCGAGCCTTCAATTGAAAAAAAGCGACCAAATGACTGTTAAAACGGTCAAACCCAGACAATCGGTATTTCTGGACACTAACAAATTGAAATGGTTGCCTTGGGTAATTGAAGGGACCTGGTTCAAGCTTTTGAAAGTTGACATGAAGACAGGCGGCTATTCCTTCCTCCTAAAAGTCGATCCGGAAAATGATGCCCCGGTTCATGGCCATATTGGTGCTGTTGAAGGCATTATCATTGATGGCGAGTTTGGCTATGATGATGATCGCGGGCCGGCCTTAAATTATGTCTGGGAGCCTGCTGGCGCTATCCACCAGCCAGATTCGCCCGGCGGCTTTACAATGTTTGCGGTGATGCATGGCCCGCTTGTGGGCTATAATGATGATGGCAGCATTGCCGCTGTTGTTGATGGAAAGATGATGTATCAAATGGCCAAGGATGGTGGCGAATATAAGCATGTGGATGTCGATTTTCCTGATATTGATTAGATGACGGACTTCAGTCATGTAAAAGGCGCAACAGACACCCCTCTTTATGAGGGAACCATTGGCGACGCGCTACACAAAGCGGCGCATAATTGGCCCGATGCTCCGGCGCTCATTTCCTGCCACCAAAACAAGACATTAAGTTTTTCGCAATTACTGGACCAATCGCAAGATTTTGCGATTGGTCTTTTGGCTCTGGGTTTGCAACCGGGAGACCGTGTGGGGATATGGGCTGCAAATTGCGTTGAATGGACGATAACACAATTTGCCACCTCCCTGGCCGGTCTGGTGCTGGTTAATATAAACCCTGATTATCGCCCGCTGGAATTGGATTATGCGCTCAACAAAGTTGGCTGCAAAGCGCTGGTCCTCGCCCGAAAATCAAAACATGCTGACTATGTTGAAATGCTAGAAGCGCTTGATGCCGAAGACCGCCTGCCAATGCTGGAGGTCAAGATTCTTATCGGCGAAGAGAAAGAAGCCAGTTACCAAGCTTTTGGCGAGATATTGCAAAATGGCCATGGACAAAGCCGCGAAAGACTAGAGCGCATTCAATCCTCGCTAAAAGCAGATGACCCGATCAATATTCAATTTACCAGTGGCACAACTGGCGCCCCCAAAGGCGCCACCCTTAGCCATAAAAATATTTTAAACAATGCATTTTTCACCGGCCAAGCACAAAATCTTGGCCCTAAGGACCGTTTGTGCATTCCCGTGCCGCTCTATCATTGCTTTGGCATGGTGATGGGTTCGCTTGCTTGTTGCCTGCATGGTTCCTGCGCCGTTTTTGCTTCTGAAAAATTTGATGCTGGCGCTGTTTTAAAAACGCTGGACCAAGAAAAATGCACCGCTGTCTATGGCGTCCCGACCATGTTCATTGCCATGCTCGACCATGAAGATTTTAACAGCTTTGATCTCTCCCATTTGCGCACCGGCGTTATGGCTGGCGCGCCTTGCCCGATTGAGGTCATGAAACGGGTCATTCGTGATATGAATATGAGCGAAGTGACGATTGGCTATGGTATGACCGAAACTTCGCCAATTAGTTTCCAAACCGCAAAAGATGACCCCCTAGACAAGCGGGTCTCCACGGTCGGGCGAGTCCACCCCCATGTGGAAGTAAAAATCATTGACGAACAGGGCAGGACAACCAGACGCGGCGAAAAAGGGGAATTATGCACAAGGGGCTATTCAGTCATGCGCGGATATTGGAATGACAAAGAAAAAACCAAAGAAGCGATTGATGAAGATGGTTGGATGCATACAGGCGATCTCGCCATCATTGATGAGCAAGGCTATTGCGATATTGTCGGACGGGTCAAAGACATGCTCATTCGCGGCGGCGAAAATATCTTCCCCCGTGAAATTGAAGACTTTTTATTTACCCATCCAGACATAGCCGAAGCGCAGGTTTTTGGCGTATATGACGAAAAATATGGCGAAGAAGTTTGCGCTTGGATAAGGCTTGCCCCCAATGCGCATCTCAGCGCTGCCGATGTCAAAGTTTTTTGCAAAGACCAAATCGCGCATTTTAAGGTGCCGCGCTATATTCGCTTTGTAGACAGCTTTCCCATGACCGTTACCGGCAAGATAAAAAAGAATGAAATGCGCGAGACCATGAACAAGGCATTGGCCGGAAATGGCAAGGGATAGCGCCAAACTTGACGCTATCTGATTTTGCGCACAAACTGTAACAGATATGCAGTCGCATCTCTTGATAGTCATTTTACAGGTCAAACCTTGCCCGGAATAGAGACCGCACATAACTCGGCCAAAAGCCAAGACCTTTATGGCGAAATCGCAGATTGCTTTGATTACGCCGCGCTGGAATCTACGCTTTTAGGGCCCGTTGCCCGCAGCATTGGCGCTGAAACCAGCACGCTTTTACATTTTCAACGAGGCCGCAAAGGCTATAATATCGGCCACAATCTTGCCAAAGGCGTTGAGAACAAAGTTCACAACCAATATGTCAGCAAGTTTCACCGCTCCGATCCTGTCATTCTAAATCGCCAAGTAATGCCCTCTCTTTATCAGCCCACAGATGCTGTGACCGATGTCTATCGCCTTTCCGATGTCTGTGACCCGGCTGAATTTTCCAAAAGCGAATATTATAATGACTTTTTAAAACCAAGCGGTATTCGTCATGTTCTAGCACTGATGATCAAACCGCAAACTATTGAAAATGATTTGATGGTGGTGATTGGTTTTCATCGCCCAACTGGTTCGCGCGATTTTGGCGATAGGGCCTTGCAGATGGCCAGCGATATTGCGCCCATTGTCGGCTCCACCATTGCTCGGCTCACCTTTAAAGAACATTTATCGCAATATCGCTTGCTGAGCGAAAACCTGAAAACGCTTTTGCAAAATACCGGCTATCTCATTCTCGATGACGCCTTGCAAATTCAGGAAACCAGCACTTGCGTGAGCAATAATCTTTATGGGGATTTGCCGTTTTTAATGCATCATATTTCAAGCGCTGTGCAAACCATGCGCCATAAACGCCTCTCTCAAATGACCCTGAAGAGTGATTGCCCCGATGAAGGCCGCTCATCCCTGCACAAAAATATCAACTTTGAAATTGAACATTGTGTATCCAAAACGGGCCAATCTCGCTATGCGGTGCGTCTCGGCTTTGCCCATAGCAATATCGCCATTGCCCGCTGCACGCAGGAATTCGGCTGGACCGCTCGCGAAAGCGAAATTGTCTTTGCCCTTGCACAAGGTCTGACCAATACGCAAATTTCCGAAAGCCTGAAGATTAGCGTGCGCACGGTTGAAAACCATTTGCGCTCTATCTATAGCAAGGCTGATGTCACGAGCCGCACGCAGCTTTTGCGCAAATTGCTAAATTACACACCGGCCCGTCCCATGGACTTTGCCTAACGCTAAACACCCTCCACTAAAATTTTCCCCATTAAAATTTCCCCCATTAAAATTTCTTTGTCAGCCATAGGCGAAAATCTGTATCGCGGGCATTGTCGGAGGCGCCAAACAAAATGCCAGCCAGATAGCTGGTATTAGGCCCGAGCTTGCCCGTCACCACTGGCCCGATGCGATGATTTTGATCTTTAAAACTACCCAGCGCATTAGAGCGCCCAAGGGCACTAAAACTTTCAACCCCAAGCTGCATTTTGGGCCCAAGCTTATATTTCACCCCATTGCGGATTTCTAAAATAATACCATCCCCAGCATCAGGGCCAATTTCCCGCGCGGTTAGAATAACATTATTCAACTGCCAGCCATTTTGAAAATTCCATTGATTGGTCCAGTTCAACCCCAAACGGCTCTCGCCATCATCACCCTCAACAATTCGCGTATCCAATCGCAAGGCACTCGCCCAAGGGGAGTTCTCATCGCCCTTTTTAAACTGCCACTGCAATTCCGCCTGCAGGAAATTATACTCAAAGTCATTGGTTTCAAAATCACTGCCTTGCAAAACCACCCGCCAGCGCCAATTTTCATTAAGCGCCTGTTGATAATGCACCCGCGCCTCCCAGCGCTCCGGCCCGCCATTTTCAGATGGGGATGTAGCGATACGAAACTGTGCCGTGCGATCCCCGGCTGTAATATTTGGCCCAAAAACACCACCCGTCGTCTGCGCCAAAGCGGGTGTAACCAGAGCAGCAAGCATGCTTGCCAGAATAATTATTTTTTTCAAAGCAACCTCGTTTTAAATCTTGCAGGCAAAAGCCCGCTATAAATATTTTGGATTTCCCCAATAAAACGCCCCTAACGGGCAGTCATAAAGTGGCGTAACTGCATCGCAATATCAAGAAATATCGCACGCTTGAAACAAATGAAGGCCGAACTCGCAATCCTTAACGACACCCCCCTTCAGCCAAAATCTTTCACCGCTTCAATTAAACCCCTGCCGCTGCGCGCCAGCACTTCTGCCAGATCATCAAACCATTTTGCATCCGGTTTTCCGCCTCTGCGCACCAATCCTATCTGCCGCGATGGCTCCGGGGCAGCAAAGCGTTGCACCCGCATTTTTGGTGCGGCCCGACATTCTGTGGCAATCGCGATTTCCGGCAAAAAGGTTAGCCCATAGCCAGACGCCACCAGACCGCAAAGGGTCGCAAGGGAGCTTGCCCCCAGATCAACCCGCCGCGCCGGGCGCGCAAATTCACACACTTCCAGCGCCTGATCGGCCAGACAATGCCCCTCATCAAGCAGCAATAATTGCCCCGGATCGAGTATGGAAGGTCGCAAAGGTTCACCATGGCTTTGCAAAATTTTAAATTGCGCCGCGCTGCCTGCCAGCAAAAACCGATCCTCAAACAAAAATCGTTCTTCAAGCCCCACCCCCGCCGGTAGCGCCAGCACGGCTGCATCCAACAACCCGTCTTCCAAATCATTTCGCAGTTCATCGGTTTGAGCTTCGCGCACCCGCAAATCAAGATCGGGCGCTTCCATACGCAAGAGCGGCAGAATTTTCGGCAGAAGATAAGGGGCCACAGTTGGAATAACCCCGAGCTTTAACCGCCCGGATAATCCTTCGCGCAAGCGCAACCCATCTTCCATATCGCGCAAATTTGCCATCACCGCCTGCGCACTCGCCAAAACTTCATGGCCTTCAGCTGTCAAAACCACAGCCCGCCCCGGCTCCAACAGGGCCACACCGAGGCGCTGCTCCAATTCGCGTATCTGCACCGAAAGCGCTGGCTGGCTCACATGGACCTTTTCAGCCGCCCGCCCAAAATGGCGGGTTTCGGCCAGGGCCATAAAATAGGAAAGCTGTCGAAGAGTGATATTCATAGGTTTTTCTTATCATAATAAGAATATAATACAATTTTTCTTTATCATGCCATTCCCCTATCCTGCCCCCAAGCCATTTTTGGCAAATCCAGATCAAGGGAGAAAATCATGACCAAACGTCTCACCACCACCGCCGGAGCCCCCATTGCTGACAATCAAAATAGCCTCAGCGCCGGAGAGCGCGGACCGCTTCTCATGCAGGATTATCAATTGCTGGAAAAGCTGGCCCATCAAAACCGCGAACGCATCCCCGAACGGGTCGTCCACGCCAAGGGCTGGGGCGCTTTTGGCACCCTCACCATCACTGGTGATATTTCCCGATATACATGCGCCAAGGCTTTGCAACCGGGCACCAAAACCGAAATGCTGGCGCGGTTTTCTACCGTCGCCGGAGAACAGGGCGCTGCCGATCATGAGCGCGATGTGCGCGGCTTTGCATTGAAATTTTACACCGAAGAAGGCAATTGGGATCTTGTTGGCAATAACACGCCGGTATTTTTCATCCGTGATCCACTAAAATTCCCGGACTTCATTCATACCCAAAAGCGCCACCCGAAAACCAATCTACGCTCGCCCACCGCCATGTGGGATTTCTGGTCGCTCAGCCCCGAAGCCCTGCATCAGGTGACGATATTGATGTCTGATCGCGGCCTGCCACAAACGCCAATGCAGATGAATGGCTATGGCAGCCACACTTATAGCCTCTGGAATGAAAAGGGTGAGCGCTATTGGGTTAAGTTCCATTTCAAAACCATGCAGGGCCATGCCCATTATACCAATCGCGAAGGCGAAGCGATTATTGGTAAAACCCGCGAGGGCTATCAGGAAGCCCTTTATGGAGCAATCGAAAATGGCAATTTCCCCAAATGGCGGATGATGGTGCAAATCATGTCCGAACAGGAGGCTGAGAAAACGCCTTACAACCCCTTTGACCTGACCAAGGTCTGGCCGCACGCGGATTTCCCACTGATTGAAGTTGGCATAATGGAATTAAACCGCAATCCGGAAAATTATTTCGCCGAGATTGAACAGGCGGCGTTTAGCCCATCCAATATAGTGCCGGGCATTGGGTTTTCTCCCGATAAAGTATTGCAGGCGCGCATTTTCTCTTACGCCGATGCCCACCGCTATCGCCTTGGCACCCATTATGAAGCCCTGCCGGTCAATGCACCCAAATGCCCGATGCATCATTATCACAAAGACGGCTCGATGAATTTCTTTGGCCAGAAAACCGGCGCAGATGATGCCTATTATGAGCCAAACTCCATGGGCGGCGCGGTCGAAGACCCGTCTGTGAGCGAGCCGCCTTTAAAAATCTCCGGCGATGGCGCGCGCTATAATCATCGTGATGGTAATGATGATTACAGCCAACCCCGGGCTTTGCATGATCTAATGGATGATGGCCAGCGCCAACGACTTTATCAAAATATTGCGGACTCTATGGGTGGCGTTCCCGAAGAGATTATTGAACGAGCCTTGGGGCATTTTGAAAAAATAAGCCCCGATTATGCCAAGGGCATTCGCAAGGCATTGAAAGCCTAAAAACAAATAAGCGCGGGGCTCATGCCTCGCGCTTATTCTTTTAACAATTCACCACCTAACACCATTGCCTCATTTAGCGGCTCGGCGCTGTCCCCCTCACAATAGATAACCAGACTTTCTCCCAGCCGAACAAATTTGTCCATTTTCGTTCCGCCCTCGGGCGACCATATTTGTCCCTCCATAGACCTGAAAGAAAAATGATAACGGGTACCATCCAAACCAAACCGATTTTTCTTCCGGTAACGCGTGCCCAGCAACATCTTCTCCCAAACCGCAAGAAATTGTTCCGCCATATCGGCTTCAAGGCTTTTCTTACATTTACTCATCTCAAGTTCTGAAAAACTTTTACCCCAAAAAGGGCTGTCCTTGTTTTTCTGATAGTCTTCGTCAGAAAGCTTCCCTTCCTGCCATTTCTTAAAATTTTTAACCCTATATTGGTGATACCAGAGATTTGTTTCAACGCGCAGACCCCGAACTTCAAATTTCCCATCCTTCTCAAAAATACCTATGGCATATTGCGGTTGAAAAGAAGGCGAAACCAAAAGACTTGCCTTTGATCGCCCCAAAACGGGATGAAACATGGTTCCCATCAGGCCATAATGATTCAGCAGATCGCGACCACCGGAGACAAAGTAAAATATAGATTTTTCAGGCTCCAAATGGTCCTGCGCCTTCGCGGGCAGGACAGCAAACACCAAAACCAGAACTATTATTCCCCCGAAACGCATCTCTTTAATCCCGCATACGAATAACCAGATTTCTAATCTCGGTCATATCTTCCATGGCAAAAATAATCCCTTCACGGCCAAGGCCGGAATCTTTAACCCCCCCATAGGGCATGTTATCCACCCGATAGGATGGCACATCATTGACAACAACACCGCCAACTTCCAGCTCGTCCCAGGCTTTTTGAATTTTGAAAAAGTCGCGGGTGAAAATCCCTGCCTGTAATCCAAATTTAGAATCATTGACCTCTTCAAGCGCTTGTGGCCACTCCTCAAAGGAAGACAAAATCGCCAAGGGACCAAAAGCTTCTTCCGTATAGGCCTCACAAGTGCGGGACACATTTTCCAGCAGAGTTGCCTCCAACATAGCCCCATCGCGTTTGCCGCCAGTCAAAAGCTTGGCCCCATGGGAAACCGCATCTTCAATCCAGCCATGCAAGCGTTTGGCTTCGCCTTCGGAAATCATCGGGCCGATAAATGTATTGCGGTCTTTAGGATCGCCTACCACCAGCTTTTTGGTTTCCGCCACCAGCTTTTTCTTCAGGGCATCATAGATAGACGAATGCGCAATAATGCGTTGCACGCCAATGCAGGATTGGCCCGATTGATAAAACGCACCAAACACAATGCGCGCCACCGCGTCATCCAAATCTGCATCATGGTCCACCACCACGGCAGCATTGCCGCCCAATTCCAGCACTACTTTCTTCTTGCCGGATTTGGCTTTCAACCGCCAACCGACATCGGGCGAGCCGGTAAAGGATAAAAGTTTCAACCGATCATCCACCGTAAATAAATCCGCCCCATCGCGAGACGCTGGCAGAATAGAAAACGCCCCTTCGGGTAAATCGGTCTCCGCCATGATCTCGCCAATGATAAGCGCCCCCAAAGGCGTGCGCGAGGCGGGCTTCATAACAAAGGGACAGCCCACAGCCAAAGCCGGCGCGATTTTATGGGCGGCCAGATTAAGCGGGAAATTAAACGGCGCAATAAACGAGCATGGCCCAATGGGTACCCGCTTCCACATGCCACGATAGCCTTTGGCCCGCGGGGATATATCCAGAGTTTGTAATTCACCACGCAGGCGCACCGCTTCTTCGGCGGCAATGCGAAAAGTGTCAATCAGCCGCGTTACCTCACCTTCCGAATCGCGAATGGGTTTGCCCGCCTCAATGCAAAGCGCCATGGCTATTTCGTCAAAGCGCTCGGTAAAACGTGTCACGCAATGGTCGAGCACGGCTTTGCGCTCATAAGCGGCCATTTTAGCAAAAGGCTCAACGGCTTTGACGCTGGCGGCAATGGCTGCATCAATGGCCTTTTCATCGGCCAGTGCCGTGCGGGTCACAATCTCGCCAGTATATTTATCACTTACCGCCAAATCTTCATTGGCATAGACCGGCTTATTGGCAAGATAATAGGGATAGGCTTTTTTCAACACGCTCACGGCACGCGCTCCTCTGGCTGGCGGTTGGGCGGCAAATTTCTTGCCCCCAAATATCTTCGACAGAAATTTATTCCCCATGACGAGACTCTATTTCGGCTGTTTGAACAAGCGGCTGAGGAATTTCTTTGCATTGGCATCTTCCCCGCCTTCAATCGGCGCATCAACCCCGGAGGTCCCATCAAGACGAATGGCAGCGCTTAGTTTTTTGATATCCTTATTCAAAATCCGATCATTATCGGAATAATCAACCGGCACCTCAACCAGATGCACACCGGGCGAGTTCAAACAATGCTCTAACATCGGACCGAGTTTAGCGCTATCTTCGACCCGATAGCCCATGGCCCCATAGCTTTCGGCATATTTGATAAAGTCGGGATTGCCATATTGCAGGCCCCAATCATCAAACCCCATATTGGCCTGTTTCCAGCGGATCATGCCATAGGAATTATCATTGAGGATCACCACGGTGATATTCATTTTCAAACGCACAGCCGTTTCCAGCTCCTGCGAATTCATCATAAAACCACCATCGCCACAAATCGCCATGACTTTGCGTTCGGGATAGACAAGATGCGCAGCCATGGCCGAAGGCAGCCCCGCCCCCATGGTCGCAAGGGCATTATCCAGCAAGACCGTGTTTGGTTTATAAGCGCGATAATTGCGGGCAAACCAGATTTTATAGACCCCATTATCAAGACAGATAATACCGTCATCGGGCATGGCTTTGCGCACTTCCGCCACCATGCGCTGGGGATAGACAGGAAAGCGCGTATCATCGGCCCCTTCCAGAATATTGGCGTCATGTTTTTCTTTCACCCGCATCATGGAAGAGAAATTCCAGTGTGATTGCTTTTCCAGCATCGTATCCATCTGCCAGATGGCATTGGCAATATCCCCAATCACTTCAATTTGCGGAAAATAAACCGGATCAACTTCTGCCGAACGGAAAGAGATATGAATAACTTCCGTTCCCCCCTGCTTCATAAAAAATGGCGGCTTTTCAATCACATCATGACCAACATTGATGATGAGGTCAGACGCTTAAATCGCCCGATGCACAAAATCCCCCGCCGACAGGGCCGCATTGCCCATAAATAATTCATGGCGTTCATCAATCACGCCCTTGCCAAGCTGGGTTGTTACAAAAGGAATACCGGAATTATTAACCAGCCGCGTCAGCATTTTGGAACATAATTTGCGGTTGGCTCCGGCCCCGATAACAATGATCGGCGCTTTGGCTTTTTCAATTTTGTTGACCGCCGCACGAATGGCTTTTTCTTCGGGGATAGCGCGCCGGGCCATGGACGGCTTCATGGGCCGCTCATCGCTATGTTCTTCGGCAATATCTTCGGGAAATTCCAAATGCACAGCGCCGGGCTTTTCTTCTTCGGCCAGACGAAAAGCTTCGCGCACTCGTGAAGGAATATTATCAGCGGCAACAATTTGATGGGTATATTTTGTAATCGGCCCCATCATGTCGACCACATCAAGAATTTGAAACCGTCCCTGTTTAGATTTTTTGACCGGTTTTTGCCCGGTAATCATCATCATCGGCATGCCACCAAGCTGGGCATAGGCGGCAGCGGTGACAAAATTGGTTGCCCCCGGCCCCAATGTGGAAAGACAGACCCCGGCCTTGCCGGTAAAGCGCCCATAGGTGGCGGCCATAAAACCGGCCGCCTGTTCATGGCGGGTCAATATCAGCTTTATTTTTGAAGACCGTGACAGGCTATCCAGAAAATCGAGATTTTCCTCCCCCGGAATGCCAAAAATATATTCAACGCCTTCTTCTTCCAGCGCCTCAATAAACAGATCAGATGCTTTGGTCACGGGCCTAGCCCCCCTCTTTTTTCTATTGTTTTTGGTAACTCTACTCTCTCCCCCCAGCATAGGCGGGCGAGGCGGATTTGTCACCCTGTCGCGAATTATTCGCAAAAAGGGATAAAACCGCGCCCCCGCCTCTGGCCTTCCTGCATTATGCGGTATAGGGAGGTATTTTGGCCCCAAGAGCAACTTCGCGTGAGCAATTTTCATGGAAACCCCTGATCAAAGACTGGACCGGCAATTTCGTGATCGCCTTGCGGCGGGTGATTTGCCGATAAAAAACCATAAGCTCAGGGCGGCTGATATTGGTATTTCCAAGACCCAGCTTTTCCATATTTTTGAAACGCAGCTCATGTCCCGCCATCTCGATTATATGGCGCGGCGGCTCGGGCGGGAAAAGCGCGGCTTTTATTCCATCGGATCGGCTGGCCATGAAGGCAATGCCTGTGTCGCTCATGCTCTGCGCGTTACCGATATGGCATTTTTGCATTACCGCTCTGGTGGTTTTTTAATCGAGCGCCAACGCCAAATCGAAGGCGCAACCCCGCTTTGGGATATGGCGCTTTCTTTTGTTGCTTCCAGTGAAGACCCCGTCTCTGGCGGACGCCATAAAGTGCTTGGCTCTTTGCAAGCGCAAGTGCCACCGCAAACTTCAACCATTGCCTCTCACCTGCCCAAAGCCATGGGCGCGGCTTTTTCGATACCGCTGGCAAAGCGCCTTGGCAAAAGAGACAGCGTCATGCCTCATGATGCGGTGGTCATTGCAAGTTTCGGCGATGCCTCTGCCAATCATTCAACCGCCGTCGGCGCCATTAACGCCGCCGCCAATACGGCCTTTCGCCATCACCCTTTGCCATTGATTTTTCTATGCGAAGATAATGGCATTGGCATTTCTGTGCCAACGCCAACCGGCTGGATTAAAGCCAATTACCAAACCCGCGCCGGATTAAAATATATCGCCGGCGACAGCCTTGAAATGCTCGACGCTTTGCGCGCTGCACAAGAAGCAGAGCATATTGCCCGCCAGCAACGCCGGCCCGTATTTTTACACCTTTCAACCATTCGCCTTATGGGCCATGCAGGCTCGGACCATGAGCTATCTTACCGCTCCCGCGAAGCAGTGGAAGCAACGGAGCGCGAAGACCCGCTATTGAAATCAGCCCGCACCTTGATTGAAGAAGGGGTTTGTTCCACAGAAGATATTCTTGCCTTTGATGCGCAGATGAAAACCCGCATCACCCGCATTGCCGAACAGGCCTGCACGCGGCCAAAACTCGAAACCGCTGAAGCAGTGATGCGCGCCATCATTCCCGACCCTGCCGCCAGAAAAAGAAAACTTGATCTTGCCGCTCGGGAGGCTTTTCTAAAAAAAGAAAAGCGCGCCTTGGAAACCCCGCAACATATGTCGCGGCTCATCTCGCTGGCGCTCGCAGATATCTTGACCAGCGACAAAGACACGCTTTTGTTCGGGGAAGACAATGCCAAAAAAGGCGGCGTCTATGGGGCAACCACCAAGGTGCAGGAAAAAATCGGCCCAGCCCGGGTGTTTGATACCATACTTGACGAGCAATCCATTCTCGGTCTTGCCATTGGCATGGCGCAAAATGGGTTCCTGCCTTTTCCAGAAATCCAATTCCTTGCCTATGTTCATAATGCCGAGGATCAAATACGCGGCGAAGCGGCAACGCTTTCCTTTTTCTCTGATGGCAAGCTTGCTAACCCAATGGTCATTCGCATTGCCGGGCTTGGCTATCAGCGTGGCTTTGGCGGGCATTTCCACAATGATAATTCCATCGCCGTGTTTCGCGACATCCCCGGTATCATTTTAGCCGTGCCTTCGCGGGGCGATGATGCGGTTAAAATGCTGCGTGAATGTTATCGCCTTGCCGCCGAAGAACGCCGGGTAGTGATTTTCCTTGAACCAATTGCCCTTTACGGGGTGAAGGATTTACACAAAGACGGCGATGGCAAGATGAGTTTTACCTATCCGCCCGCCAATGAGACCATCCCCCAAGGCAAAATAGGCCTTGAAGGCAAGGGCGACGATGTGGCCATTATCACCTATGGCAATGGCGCATTTTTGTCGCGCAAGGCCATCAAAATTTTAAGCGCTAAACATAAAATAAAAGCCCGCCTGATTGATATGCGCTGGCTGTCGCCTTTGCCCATCGCAGAGATTATCAAAGCCATAGGCAATGCCAAATCCGTGCTCATCATTGATGAATGTCGCAAAACCGGCTCGGTCAGCGAAGAATTATGGACCGGACTGCAAGAGGCGGGAATTACCCAACCCATGAAAAGAATAACTGCAAAAGACAGCTTCATTCCCCTTGGGGCCGCCGCCTATTTCGTCCTGCCAAGCGAGAGTGATATCATCAATGCCACCCTCGCGCTTATAAAGGGAGGCAGAAAATGACCCGACAAAGCGCTATCGTCATTGCCCCCGGGCGCGGCACTTATGGCAAGCCGGAACTTGGCTATCTTGCCCGCCATCACGGGGACAAGAAAGATTTTTTTGCGGCGATTGATGATTTTCGCCGCGCCAATGGCCGCACACCCATTTTGGAATTGGATAGCGCAAAAAATTATGCCGCCGCGCGCCATGCCAGTAGCGAAAACGCTTCAGCACTAATTTACGCCTGTGCGCTGGCCGATTTTATGGATATCGACCAGAGCCGTTTTGAGATTGTCGCGGTGACAGGCAATTCTCTTGGCTGGTATCTGGCTTTGGCCGCTGCGGGGGCTTTGTCGCCCGAAAATGCCATTCGCCTGGTTGATAGCATGGGCGCGTTGATGGAAGAGCATGGGGTTGGCGGGCAATTGGTTTACCCTGTTACCAATGCCGATTGGCAACCCGATGCAGCCCGCGCCGAGACAGTAAAAAAAGCGCTTGCTGCCGCCAAAAAAACAGGTGCAGCTTTTAACAGTATCCATCTTGGCGGCATGGCTATTCTTGCTGGCGATGAGGCGGGGCTTGCAGCATTAGAAGAAAATCTACCTCCCGCCGATGAGCGTTTCCCGTTCCGTCTTGCCCGCCATGCCGCTTTTCACACGCCATTGCTTGCGGGGGTCAGCCAGATGGCCGTTGACGCTTTGCCGTCATCTTTATTTGCAAAGCCATCCTTACCCTTGGTTGATGGGCGCGGCGAGATCTGGCAACCGGCTTTTTGTGATATTGAAAACTTGCATAATTACACACTGACGCGGCAAATCACAGAGACCTATAATTTTACCGCCTGCGTTGAAATTGGTTTAAAAGAATTTGCCCCTGACAGATTGATTATTTTAGGCCCCGGCACCAGCATGGGCCCGCCAGTGGCACAAATCCTAATCGCCAATCGCTGGCACAATATGCACAGCAAGGCCGATTTTATCGCCCGACAAAAACAGGATCCGTTCGTATTGGCTATGGGTATGGAAGACCAGCGCAAGCGGGTGGTTAAATAACCCCCTATTCGCCAACCAGTTCTTTGACCAGATATTTACCACCAGCGCCCAGCTTCTCATGCAACCATGGCAATGCGGCGCGCGCTTCATCGGCCAGCACATAAGGCGGGTTGATAATAAGCAGACCCGCCGCCGTCATACCGCGCACCGCGCCATCTTCGGCAATCCCCTGTTCGATGCGCAATAATTTTTTAATGCCAGAGCGCTGATAGCGGCGGATCATTTTTTCTGTGCGCTCGCGGTCAATCACCGGATACCAGATAATAAAGCTGGCTTGCGGTGCCCGTTTCCATGCGGCCAACATGGCGCCCGGCACATCTTCATAATCTGTTTTTATTTCGTAAGACGGGTCCACCAATGTCAGCGGGCGCATGGCTTCATAAGGGCCGCGTGGCGGCACCATGCGGCGCAAACCCTTTAGGCCATCATCATGAAAGGCCACAATTTTATCATTGCCACGAAAGCCCTGTTTTAAAGTTTTGACCTCGGTGGAGTGAAGTTCAAACAAAACCGCCCTGTCTTGCACACGCAAAGAACGACGAATGAAAAAAGGAGAGCCAGGATAGCGCGACAGATTTCCGCCTTTTTGCACCCCTTCAACAATTTCGGCCCAGGGCTTCAGCATGTCCGGCATATCATCCCCAAAAGGCCAAAGCCGCCCTATTCCTTTTTCAAATTCTTGGGTTTTCTTGGCATAGTCATGGGCAAGATCATAAATACCACCCCCGGCATGGGTGTCCACAAATAGTACCGGGCTTTTCTTTTGCTGCAAATAGCGCGCAACAGACACAAATACCGAATGTTTTAACACATCAGCAAAATTGCCCGCATGATAGCCATGGCGATAAGAAAGCATTTTATAAAGGTTCCGAGACAGTTAGACGGATGGCTAGCCCTTGGGTCCGGATGCTTTTACGGCATCAGATACATGGGCCTCAAATATTTTGAAATTCTCCCGGAACATGGCAGCCAGTTTTTTGGCTTGTGCGTCATAGGCCTCCCCATCTTCCCAAGTATCGCGGGGGGTCAGAATTTTGCTGATAACCCCTTGCGCTTCAACCGGCACATCAAAACCAAAATTTTCATCAACCCGAAATTCTGTTTCCAGTAAAGAACCGTCAAGGGCGGCGTTCAGCAAAGAGCGCGTCACCCGAATGGGCATGCGCTCGCCAGTGCCATAAGGCCCGCCGGTCCAGCCGGTATTCACCAGCCAGCAGGCAACATCATGTTCTTCAATCAATTTGCCAAGCAAATCACCGTAAACGGACGGATGGCGCGACATGAAAGGCGCCCCGAAACAGGTGGAGAAAGTTGCTTGCGGCTCATTGCCAAGGCCCTTTTCCGTGCCTGCCACTTTGGCCGTATAGCCGGATAAAAAGTGATACATGGCCTGCGCCGAGGTCAGTCTTGCAATTGGCGGCATCACCCCGAAGGCATCGGCGGTTAAAAGAATGATATTTTTAGGATGCCCGGCAACACCGCTAAGGCGCGCATTGGGAATATAGTGAATAGGATAGGCCCCGCGAGAATTTTCCGCCAAGGATCCATCATCAAGGTCCAACTCCCGGGTTTTTGGGTCCATCACCACATTTTCCAAAACGGTCGCAAATTTTTGTGTGGTCGCAAAAATTTCCGGCTCGGCCTTTTCTGACAGGCGGATCATTTTGGCATAGCAGCCGCCTTCAAAGTTAAACAATCCATCGGGCGACCAGCCATGCTCATCATCGCCTATCAATTCACGATTGGGGTCTGCCGAAAGGGTTGTCTTGCCCGTACCAGAAAGGCCAAAGAAAATCGCGCTGTCTTCTTCCTTGCCAACATTGACCGAGCAATGCATGGGCATAATGCCTTCGGCCGGTAGATAATAATTCAAAGCACTAAAGACAGATTTTTTGGTTTCGCCCGCATAAGAGGTGCCGGCGATTAGAATAATCCGACGATCAAAATCAACCGCAATGACGGTTTCGCTGCGACAGCCATGTTTTTTCGGGTCGGCAACAAAGCCCGGCAGATTGACAATGGTAAAGCCCGGCTTGAACCTTGCCAGTTCTTCGGCGCTTGGACGGCGCAAGAGATGGCGAATAAACAGACCATGCCAAGCCAGCTCGGTCACCACGCGAACACTAATGCGATAGCGCTCATCGGCACCGCCAAACAAATCATTGCAATAAAGCTCTTTGCCCTTGGCATAGGCAATCATATCTGCATAAAGCGTGTCGAAATTCTCAGGACTGATAGCAGCAGCATTATCCCACCAGATCGTGTCTTCCGATGATGCCCGCTTGACGATAAACTTATCTTGAGCCGAACGCCCGGTATGTTTACCGGTTTTGACCACCAGCGGCCCACCTTTGGCAATTTCGCCCTGCCCCTTCTCGACGGAAATCTGATAAAGTGCCTCTTCGGTGAGATTGCTACGGATTTTTGCCGCTTCCAGAAAAGGCGCAGCACCCAGCACAGCGTCGGGCGTATCAGATTCAAACATGAGTTTCCTCCAAGAAGAGCGACATTTTTGATGCCGATATTAAAGCCCCAAAACCCGACCCATAGCCAAAGCCAGACCCCAATAGTCGCAAGGGACATTCATTTGCGGGTGTTATAGAGCACTTCCCGAAAAGTGGAAACCGATTTTCGGACAAGAAGTGCGCTAAGATAAAAATTGGAAAATTTACCAAAACGCTGACAAATATGGAAATGCGCCAAAGCCAAACCAGCGACGAAAAGCCCGAACCCGATTTAAAACCCCAATATTTTTCGACAAATAAGCGACCCGTTAGGTTTTAATTGGCCCCCAGACGCAGGCGCGCACTGGCATCAACCAGAATAGCCGTGGACAGACCAAATAATAACAATCCATTGGATGCGGTTGCACCGGTTAAAATCCGCCATTGCTGCGGCGCCAACACATCCCCATAGCCAAGGGTCGTATAGGTTGCCCCGGCAAAATACAGCGCCGCCTCCCAATCGCTGACCATATCAAGGACAAGATAGACCCCGGACCAAACCGCAATTGCCAAAGAATGGGCCACGAGGAGCCAGACCGATAACAGCATCATCCATAATATATCATGCAAAAAAGTAAGATGACCGCGATTATGGCGTACAATTTTACGCAGCACCATCGCCGCCACGGTAATCATCGCCGCATGAATAAAAAAGGTAATCGCCATAACGCCGGCTGCAATCAATAGCTGGTGCCAGATCATGGGCTTATCCCTTAACTGTCATTTGGTTTATCGCGGGGCCAACACCATAATCATCTGGCGGCCTTCAAGTTTGGGCATGGCTTCAACTTTGGCAATAGCGTCAAAATCTTCCTGCACCCGTTGCAAGAGCGCCATGCCACGTTCTTGGTGGGCCATTTCCCGACCCCGAAAACGCAATGTCACCTTGACCTTATTGCCATCTTCAAAAAAACGAGTCATGGCTTTGGTTTTGGTCTGATAATCATGATCGTCAATTTCCGGACGCATTTTGATTTCCTTGACCTCAACAACTTTCTGTTTCTTTTTGGCTTCCGCTTTTTTCTTCTGCTGCTGATATTTGAACTTGCCATAATCAAGCAATTTACACACCGGCGGATTGGTGTTGGGGGAGACCTCTACAAGGTCAAGACCGGCCTCTTGGGCCATCTCTATAGCCTCAGCCGTTGGAATGGGTCCGTGGCGCTCTCCTTCGGCATCAATGACCAGAACTTCTGGAATGCGTATCTGGTCGTTTATACGCGGACCACTCTGTTTGGGTGGTACGGTACTCATAGGTCTGCGTGCGATGTTAGTTTCTCCTGTGGTTGCTTCAAAACAAAATTAGGTGGACATGCTCTAAGGCGCTATGCGCTGGCATATCGCTTCTTACATATAATTGGCCTTACCTTGCCAATCAATAAAACAATTTAAGATGAATTCTTTGATTTCTGTTCGCAAAATCACGCCGATTGCTGCTTTTTATCGCTGGTCAGCAATCCCATGCTAGACAACATGGACACCACGGTCTCCGGGGCCAGCGTTTCCATATCCTCTGCGGTGAAGCGAACAATCTGGCGGCCATAAAGCCCTTCGACCTCCTGCTCGGCTTCCGGATGGACGATCACCACCCCGGGGCAGCCCACAGAAACCGCCAATTGCAGCTCTTCTGTAATGCCGGAAACAAAGAATTTTGCCTCTTTGGCCAAAGCGGCCAATTGCGCCAAATCGGTCTTATCGGTGAGATCCACCAGCGCCCTTGCCCCGCCACGAGGGCCAATTTGCACCATAAGCTGCGAGACCTCATGGCCAAAAGCCTTCATATCCGAGCCGCCAATTAAAACCGGCGTCACCCCGCGCTCGACCAAAGCGCTAGCCACTTCGGCATAATATTCCGCCGGCCAGCGCCATAAATCATTCATCGCCGGAATGAGCAAAGCAAAGTCTCCGGTAATGCCATACCAGGAAGGCCGCATATTGGCGGCATCCTTGCGCCCTTCCAAAGCCCAGCCAAGATCCGGCAGGCGCTGCGGTACATCAAGCCCGGCATCGGATAAAAGTTTGCGCATGGCGGGTCCGGCAAAAGACGGCACAAAAACATGGCCCTTATCTTTGGAGACAACACGATTTGGCCCGACCCAGGGCACGCCGCGAAAACCGGTCAGCGCTTTTTTAATTTCCAGCGATTCCGGCGTGCCGTTTAAATCATAGGCCTTGGCATAACCAATACGCCGAAGCTGCGAGTAAAAGTTTTTGCGCGATTGCTTGTCCGGAAAAGGCCCCGCCGCCAGCACCCGATCAAAAAACGGCGCGCCCTTGGCCAGACGACCAAGCTCATGGGAAGTCAATAAATCAATCGAGGCTTCCGGGTGCGCCGCACGAATGGCCGCAAAGGCAGGCTCCGCCTCGACAAATTGCGTCAGACCATCACCCTTTAAAACCAAAACTTTTTTGTTCCGCCCAATTTTCATAACGCTTTACTACCCAACCAGATTTACCCCATTAACACCGCACTTAATTTAGCGCCGTGCCCGCTATTTTTGAAATTCCAATGCTTTTTCATAAACCGCTATCGTGCGATCCGTCATCCGCGTGGTGGAAAATTCATTCACCGCCCGCTGTCTTGCCTTGGCCTCGCGCTCGGCTCTTTCTTCCGGCGATAAAGCCGCCAAGGCTGCAATAGCATTGGCCGCAGCCACCCCATCGGCCGGCGGCACCAAAGCGCCGGTCACGCCATCCAACACGGTTTCGCGTGCGCCCCCATGATTGGTGGCCACCACCATGCGCCCCATGGCCTGCGCCTCAATGGCGATACGGCCAAAGGCTTCCGGCCGCTCCGACATGGACAACACCACATCAGCCCAGCGATAGCCCGCAGGCATGTCTTCTAAATGTCCGGCGATTGCCACCATATCTTCCAGACCATATTCGGCGATCAAATCCCGCAATGCCTGCTCATAAGCATCGCGACCTTGTGCCCCACCCACAAAAACTAACCGGAAAGTCCGGCCTTGGCGAGTCATCTCTCCTGACATTTGCAAATGTCGCGCCGCTTCAATGGCAAAGCGCTGCCCTTTCCACGAGGTGAGGCGTCCGGGCATCAGCAGGCGAAAGGCATCCTGCCCGCCAAATCTTTGAAAAACCGCATCAATTCGCGATTGCTCAAGGGTTTCCGGGTCAAACCGCGCCAAATCCGCCCCGCGATGAATGGTTACCAGACGAGCATCATCTTTCAACCGGCTAGGATAATGCTCCAGCAAAACATGCTCTCTTGTATGGCTAGAATTGGCGATAACAAAATCACCCTTGGCCATGACCCCATTATAGACCCGCTTTAGGGGAGAATTGGCCCGATAAATCCCGTGATAGGTGGTGATATAGGGAATATTTGCTGCCTTGGCCGCCCCATAGGCACTCCATGCCGGGGCCCGCGAGCGCACATGGATGATATCAACCTTTTCATCCTTGATGAGTTTTACCAGACGCCCCTTATTGTCCCACATGGTGAACGGATTTTTTGACGCCATGGGCAGCGTGATATGTTTTGCCCCCAAAGCATCGAGCCGCTCCACCAAAGGCCCGCCTTGGGAAGCAATGAGCGCCCGCCCGCCTGCTTTAATAATCGCTTCTGCCACTTCCAGTGTTGTGCGCTCGGCCCCGCCGGTTTCCAGTTCGGGGATGACCTGCAAAATAGTACGGGTCTTAAGGGCATCAGGGCCGGGGGTGGGAAGATCAATTTCTGCCATATCTCCTGATTGGTCGGGCCGAAAAGCGTTAAAGTCAAGAAGCGCTTGCAACAAAGTCTGGCATTCTTCAATTATGTCGCCATGACAGATGATCTGCAATTTTTACGCCGCCCCAATGCCCCCGCCCTCGCCTTGCGCCAACAGGCAGGAAAAGAGCCCGGCCTGTTATGGCTCGGTGGCTATGCCTCCGACATGCTTGGTACCAAGGCGGAATTTTTAAGCGAGTGGGCGCGCACGCAAGGCCATAGCTATACGCGGTTTGATTATCGCGGCCATGGTGAGAGCCAAGGCCATTTCGAAAACGGCACAATCGGGCTTTGGGCCGAAGACGCCCTTGCCATGCTTGACGAAAAAACCGTCGGCAAACAAATCTTGATTGGCTCTTCCATGGGCGCATGGATTGCCTGCCTGTTGGCAAGACAAAGAGCAGAACGATTGGCAGGGATTGTGCTCATCGCCCCGGCCCCGGATTTCACCAGCGCGTTGATCCCCCAACAATGGGATGCAAAGCGCATGGCCGAGCTAGAACAAAAAGGCCGGGTCGAAATTCCCTCTGACTATGATGACAGTGCCATGATCTATACCAAGGCATTGTTCGAGGATGGCAAAAAACAAAGCATATTCACCAAGCCCCTTTGCGTCCCCTGCCCGGTGCATATTCTCTCCGGCATGCGCGATGAAGTCGTGCCATGGCAGCATGTGATGCGCCTCGCCGAACATATAGAAGCCCCGCATGTTAGCGTGCATCTGGAAAAAGACAGCGACCACCGCTTTTCCGGCGAGCATGATCTAGCCCTGATTGGTAAAGCGATTTCAGAAATTCAAGCAAGAAGCAAATAGCGAGTAGAGATAAAAGAACCCAAGCCCCAACAAGCGCCCCCCTCTCCCGAAACGCGGGAGAGGGGCCGGGGGTGAGGGCCTCAAATCATCAAAAAAGCACCAAAACTTATCCCCGCACCTCCCAACCCTTCTATACTCCCAAACAGGCCCGCTCAACGGGGCATTTTTAAGGATCCGACTTGAACTTGCGAGCGGGAGAGGCAAGCCGGTGGGGCAGAAAAATCTGCTGGCCATCGGTCGGTTGTGAAA
>WFQB01000048.1 GCA_015487305.1 Parvularculaceae bacterium
GCAAAATATACATGCTGTCCCCAATGTCCCCCTGCCCGAAAATTTCAGAGCGCGCTTTAAAAACCACCGTCTGCGCAACAGCAAAAAAATCCTCCAACTCATCGTCAGAAAATCCCGCAAAGAAAGCATGTTTCTTCACTTCAAATTTCAAACTGTCATTAAGAACAGCCATGGCGCAGCAACCAGCCCTCCTCTTCCCTTAGGGCCTCATCATAGACTGTCTTTTCACTGGAAACAAATCAGGCCTGAAAAAGGCATAAAAAATGGCCGGAGAAGGATACTGGCCAAGGTGGGTGCTGCGGTCACCTTTTTAAACGCCAGCTACAGGGGGGCTGCATTCCTTCTCCGACCCTCTCTCCAGTAAAACCGATTGCCTCTCTCAAATTAACAATCAGGTCTTACCTCCCCCAATTCTTTTTCTTGTTTTGCCGTCCCGTCCTTCATCAATGGAGGGAATGATCAAACACGGGCGGCGTTAAAAGGGGCGAGGGAAGCGGGTTTGCTTTTGGGGCTGCAAAAAGCGGGGGCTGACCCGCCTCCCTGCCAGTGTTGACCTCTCCTAGAACAGGCGCTCAACAATATTGACCAAAGACATGCCGGCTAAGGTCAGGGACAGACCAGCAACAGCCAACATTGCAAGATAAAGGGCACCGCGGCCTTTAATGGATTTCAGTTCGTCTGCGTTAATGCCTGCTTTGATCCAAAAATTATCTGCTATCATGGTCATCTTGGTCTCTCCTTAGTTTGGTTCTCTCTCTTCGAACCCCGTTGCTTGTTGACCCCAATCTAGGAAAACAGGCCAAACCCCGCTGTGACCGCCGTCACAGCTTTATTAACTTTTGGGAAACCATGTTTTTTTGCTTAATTTTCAGTAGGTTACCCCTTATACTGGGGCCAATCCTGACCCAGATGGGGTCAAATCGGCGTGAGCAGGGCCCGATAATTCCGGTTTTGGCCATAATTATCGCCGATGAAAGATTTTCCGGTGTCCCAAAGCCCGTTTCCGCCGTCATTGGCCAGTAAAGTCAGTTGACGCGAGGGGGCTGGGAAATTAACCATAACGCCTTGAGCCTTAGGGGCTATGGGCCATATTGCTTCGAGCCATCTCGTCGCTGCGATTAGGGAGTTTCGCGTTTATGTATAAGTCTTTTGCGGCCATTATGGCGGTTCTTACCTTTGCCATCCTCCCCATCAGCCAGACAGCCCTCGCGCAACAGGCTCCGGCCACAGAAGAAGAACAGCAAACCGCCCTTGCCTATCAATGCTATGGCATCACCAAAGTCTTGGCGCGGACAAAATCGCAAAAACTTGCAGATGCTGGTTTAGACAAAATTGCTTGGCTAAAATTCAAACCCGTCAATCAGTTCTGGATGCTCATCGTACAAAATCGCACCGGCCAAAGCCCTGCAGCGATCAATGCCGAAACCGCCAATCTATCCGAACAAGTCTCTCGCGGCATTGATGTCTTGCCCATGATGTCACCAGAACAAGCCGCCAGTTTTCGCGAACAAGTAGAAAGCATGGCAACCCTATGCCGAGACATTCAACGCAAAGCGCAACCACCACAACCACGCGGCCCGGTTCTTTCCAGCGCAGAAAAATCAGCCGCCCAATTATGCGTTGTTTCCGCCCGCAAAGAAATTGAAACCATCAAAGCCGACATTGCTGAAAACAGCATCATGACCCAGCTCACTGGCAAGGATGTGCTAGAGCAACAAATCGCCGCCTATGAAGCCCAAGCCGAAGGCTTTGCAACTTTGCTAAAACTACAATCCCCCGCCATCAATCCCCCCTATCGCCAAGCCGAAGCCAGTCTGGCATTGGAAGATAGCTTAACCGATCAATCCATCGAACAGGCTATGCGTATTTCAGAAATTGAAAATCAGGAGGCCGAAGCCGCCATCCGCGAAGGCCGCCCCCGCAATCCCAATGTCGCCAATGAAGCGCGGCAAAAATATGAAGACCTGCTCGCCCAAGTCGCCCAAATGCGAACCCAACGCGAAGCAGGCTGCGCCGCTCTAGCCCAAAAATTTTCCGGCGGCCCGCAACAGTAGCGAATAGAGAGTAGCGAGTAGGGAATAGCCCCCCATCATCAACTCTGTTTATTTATGCGCCGCCGCCCGCCAACCCGGCGCAGGCTAACACGGGACCCATCTCTGGCCCTCTCCACCCTTGATGACCCCCTGCCTACGCAAGGGTGGCCGCGCCAAACTCCATGCCTGTTTTTCCCTGTAGAAAAGCCGACTGCCATCGGCGAGCTTCGCTTGATTGTGGGCTTGCCACCCAGCGTCCGTTTCGCACGCCCCAGCGCTAATCGCGCTGTAGCTATATTTTGCCTTCGGCAAAATTAGCGAAAGCGGATGGTGCCGCATAGGTGATTCGAACACCTGACCCCGTCATTACGAATGACGTGCTCTACCAACTGAGCTAATGCGGCCAGCCCAAAACGGGCCGCACTTTTTACTGCTCAAAATTAAAATGCGCAAGAGGGTCCAAAAGCATAAAAATGGGGAGCGACGCAAGAAACATTCTTCATACTATGGAGCGTTGGGGGTCTACCAGTAATCAAACATTCCTTGCGCCTATCATTAAGGCTGGCCACTATATTCGTTCACCCGTAACCAGCCATAACTTTTTCCCCCGATTAGAATTAAAAAAACTCAGCAGCCCTTGGCGCGCTTAAGACGCGCTAGTTCCACCAAATATCGTTTGTTCTGATCAATTTCCATATCGGCAATAATGCCATCAATTTCCGCATCAGATCGCGCGTCTTTATCTCCAAACACTTCCTCAATCAGCGCCAGTGTCGAATCAAATTCCGCTGAACTCAGCTGATCTTGATAGCGATTGGTTTCTTGATAAAGCTGCGCGCAATCCATGGCTTCAAAACGCAATACATCTTCCTCAAAAGAAGCGCAGGCCGACAAAACCAAAACTGCACTCGTCAACATCCCAAAGACTTTCACTATCTCATAACTCCCTACGATATTCATTTTTAAAAAACATCAAACCATCACATGGCATCCAAAGCAGCTTTCACATCCAACATACCACGCCCATGCTTTATCGGGTCATAGCCCGGAAACTCACGATTGGCATTTTTTTTCAAGATCATCGCCATCTCTTTCATGGAATAGCCAAGAGCATCACGCATATTGCGCTCCTGCATCAAAGCCAAAGCCGCCGCCACCATAGGCGCGCCCATAGAATGGCCATCCAATGGCTGATAAAGACGCCCATCCACTTCAAATAATGGTGTCACCCCATCCCAAAACGCCATCCGCTCGGTCATGGTTGACAGCACAAAATAAGATGGCGTGACAATGCAATATTCTGCCGCCATTTCTCCACAAGGATTGATCGGCGAGATATATTTGCCAACTGTAACCTTACCCTCATCATCAACGGCATTTTCTATATCCTCTGGCATCACCATGGAAACAGTAATCCACAAATCCGAATCTATTCGCACATCCAATGACGGCAATGCATTAAGCAGAGAACTTTTATCACCAAAAACCGCATTGCTTTCGGTCACAATATAAAGCCCGTCTTGCGCCTGATAATCCGCAAGCGCTTGAACGAGATTTTCCCATTCGGTGGAATATTGCAGCAAAAACCCAAGCGCATATTCTTTCGGATCGCCCCCCGCTGCTTTTAACAATCCCAGAGCTTCGGCTTCTTCTTCCTCAGATTCAAAGCTAACAAAATCCTTGGCAAAAAGATCATCCACTTTGCGCAAATTCTTTTCTACCAGCAAAACAATTTCATCAATCGACAGACCCACAAGAGGCCCCTCATCCACCACCCGATAGGCCGGCGTTTCAATATTAAAACTGCCAGTTGTAATATGGCTTTCCTGACGGCGCGTCACATCTTTTATGGATGTTTCAAAGGCCTGCACAAATTGGGATTCCATGGAATCATCGCCCCAGCCCCGCAATTCAAACTTATCCGTGCTATCATAGGCCCCTAGATCATAGACCGTAAGCTGCGCCCCACAAGCAACCCCTTGCAAGCCTATGCCATCACATTCAGCCGCAATGGTCCCGGCAATATGAGTGCCATGACCATCATCGCGCCCATAAAGCTCATCACGATAAAGCCTGTTGCCGTCGCCCTTAATAAGGCCGTCCTTTTCCACAAAAGCATTATACTGGCTAACCACTCTCTTTTGTAAATCCGGGTGGCTGACATCAACCGCCTCCCCCATAATGGTCACCAGCACGCCTTCTCCTGTGACGCCATGCTCGCGCAAAGCTTCCGTCGCACGAATCTCCTGAAAATAGCGCAACCTTTCATCCTCAGGATCATCAGCAAATAAATCGCTGAGGGGCACAATTTCCGGCGGCCCCAAAGCACAACCGGAAACCGAAACCAACAACCCGCCAGCCACCAGACCCAAGCCTGTGGTTTTTAATTTATGCAACATTTTAGACCTTCTCGTTTCGTGCAACCCCTGTTTAGGAACCATCATCATATTGGATAATAAGTACGCAGCAGGAACAGCAAAATACCCTCATGGAGGTATTTCGGCGCAAAGGTTCAGTAAACCGGCCTAATCAGTACGCAAAAAGAGGTGAAATTTTCTAATCAGTTCAAGCTGATGCCCATGGCCAATTTTACGATAAACATTGCGCCGATGGGTTTTGGCCGTGTGCACAGAAATACACAATTCTTCCGCCACTGCCGCTATCGTCATCCCTTGCAAGAGATAGGAAAATATATCCGCCTCCCTTGCCGTCAAGCTAACTGAAAAGCTTTGCGCAAAAAACGCTATCACCTGCTGCGATGAAATATTTTTGTTCTTCGTTTTCCCATCCTCCAGCAATTCTTGTTTATAACTTTTGGAGCGAAAAAACCGCCGCATAATAGAAATTAAAGCCGGAAATATAAGCGTCAGTGATTCCCTTGAGACCGCATTACTATTTGCCAATCCGCAATTATAAAGAGAGATTGCGACCAGATTCTCATTGTCAGCGTGAAATATCAAACAAGTCTCCTGAAGATATTCCGGCCAACCTCTAGTCCTATGGCCAATTTGCTCCCCTTCATCTTCTATCAAATCGCTAAGGCTCTTTTTAACGCTTGTCGGTAATGTTCCACAACGTCTCGCCAGATCCTCCATATCATAGACCCCATCTGGTAGTTCTTGCTCATTATGCAAACGATAAATAGGCTCTGCAATATAGGTATGCTGACATAAAAGCGCCAATGCCTCATCAATTTGCGCTTCTGGAAAATCACACCGAATAACCTGAATTGGCATGCCCTTGCGGTAATGGGCCATCAGGAAATAATCATAATCCATGATCGCTTGCAAAGAGGATTGCAGCGTTTGCGCAAACCATGGCTTGTCACAAGCGCGCACCAGCTCGCCAATTTCTTCATACCACAACATTTATACTATCCCAGATATTTGCCAGAGATAACAAATCTTTTTTTCTGAAGAATAAATAAAGCGATGAAGTGGTTAGACTTGTCAAGCGCTGCCAATATTTGCCTGCAACTCAAGCCCCCGCTTCTGCCGCCCTTCTTCATCAAAATTATCCAGCTCCAGCCAGCGCTCATAGCCGGGCTTTAATTTCGGCCAATCTTCGCAAGTCATCGCATAATACGCACTATCCCGGCTCATGCCATTAACCACCAGATGATTGCGGAAAATTCCCTCATAGGCAAAACCAAAGCGCAAAGCAGCGCGCTTGGAGGTCTCATTTAAATTATTACATTTCCACTCCAGCCGCCGATAGCCAAGCCCTTCAAAAATATGCTTGGCCAAAAGATAAACCGTTTCCGTCGCCGCTCTCGTGCGGGCCAGCCCTTCACCAAAGGCAACCGCTCCCAATTCTGCTGCTCCATGCTCTGGGCGAATATGAATATAAGCCAGCATGCCCTTGGCGATTTTTGAATTTTCAGGAAATACCGAATAGGTAACAAAGCCCTGTTCACGATCACGCCGCTGCAAAGCGTCGGTAAAACTGGCAAGGGTCAAATTAGCGCCAATCATCATCCAGCGGGCAAATTCGTCAATCGCACTCTCGCCGCCCATGGCATCAAAAATTGCCACTGCGTCACGCTCGGCATCAAAACGGGCAAGGCGCACATAACGCCCTTCTATAGTGCGCCCATCGGGCACAGGCCGGGGTTTCCAATCCGGTAACAAAATCATCCACGCAAACTCGCACCGGTTTTTTCTGCTGCTTTAATAATCTTCGCACTCACCGCTTCGATTTCTTCATCGGTCAGCGTGCGATCTTTCGGCTGCAAGACAATTTCAACCGCAAGAGATTTTTGATCTTCCGCAAGCCCCTTGCCCTGATAAATATCAAACAAAGACACAGAAGAAATCAATTTCTTATCAGCCCCCTTAAGCGCCCGCAGCAATTTATCAGCCTCCATGTCACGGGGCACAACAAAGGCAAAATCCCGCGAGACAGATTGATAATCCGATTTTTCAAGGCCGGGCTTGGTTTTGCTGGGCTTGGGCTTCGGCAACGGAACCGCATCAAGGAAAATTTCCGCCATGACAATACGGCCCTCAATATCCATCTCCTTGGCCACGAAAGGATGCAATTCCCCAAAGTAGGCAAGAATATTTTTCGGCCCAAGAC
>WFQB01000049.1 GCA_015487305.1 Parvularculaceae bacterium
ATCCGGCCTTCGCTAATGATCGCATTAAACTTGGTGCGGGGCGGTGAAAAATCATGTGCTGCCATTAACCGGTCAGCCAGCTGAAAGCCGACATTATGCCGGTTTGCGGCATATTTCTTTTCAGGATTTCCAAGGCCAACAATCAAATACATAAGTTTATCGTTAAATCATTCCGGCTGTTGCGGCAAAGAAAAAGGCAGGCTGATAAAGGCCTGCCTTTGTCCGTTATTGGCAAAAAGGAGGGGCTAAAGCCTTTATTCCTTGGTCTCGCCTTCGCCCTCGGCAGCGGCTTCACCTTCGCCCTCTTCACCCTCGGCAGCGGCTTCAGCAGCAGCATCTTCTTCTTCCGTGGTTTTGGAGACGGTTGGCGCTGCAATCGTGGCAACAGTAAAATCGCGATCTGTCACTGTCAGGGTCACGCCTTTTGGCAGGGTAACCGCAGAAATGTGAATAGTATCGCCGACTTCGGCCGTAGCCAGATCCGCCTCCAGAGCTTCGGGAATAGAGGTCGCAGGGGCGTTGATTTCAATTTCGTGGCGCACAACGTTCAAGACACCGCCAGCTCTAAGGCCGGGACACTCTTCTTCGTTAAGGAAGCGCATAGGCACATTAACCTTCACCCGTGTTTTGCTGCTCACCCGCATCAGGTCCACATGGATTGGCAGGTCTTTGATAATGTCAACTTGCACATCCCGGGCAATCACCAATTGATCGTCCTGACCTTCCACACGGATTTTCGACAAAACATCGATCATTTTACCGTTCAAAAAAGCACGTAAAATCTGATTATAGCGCAGCTTAATATTAACCGGCGGCTCATTGCCACCATAAAGAACAGCCGGAAGCCAGCCATCACGACGAACAGCGCGTGCGCCGCCTGTACCCGCGCGTTGGCGCACTTCACAATCAAAAATTGTGGTTTCACTAGACATGTTTTTAATCCTTGTTCGTCGACCCTATCTTCCGCGCCGGCTCATCCGGTATGGCCTTTCAGGTGACTTGAAACCGGGCCCAAGCCCGGCAAGATGGCCACGCCTATAGAGCAGGATGGACCAAGATGCAAGGGGTTTGGCCCTAGTCAAACAGGCTCGAGACGCTCTCTTCATTGGCAATCCGGCGAATCGCCTCGGCCAGCAGGGTATCAATGGGTAATTGCTCGACTTTTGGACTGTTTTTAACTGCCTCAGTGGCCTCAATGGAATCCGTGACCACCAGCCGCGATAGGGCTTCTGTGGCGTCAATTTTGGCGACAGCGTCTCCCGACAGCACCCCATGGGTGACATAGGCGGAAACCGATTTTGCCCCTCGGCCCATCAATTCCTCGGCGGCATTGCACAAAGTGCCCCCACTATCGACAATATCGTCAAATAATATGCAATGTTGGCGCTCAATATCGCCGATAATATTCATAACCTCGGAAACCCCGGCCCGTGGGCGGCGCTTGTCGACAATGGCCAGCGGCACATTGCCAAGACGATTGGCCAGCGCCCGTGCGCGCACCACCCCGCCAACATCCGGCGAGACCACACAAATCGCATCTTTATCGCCGCGAAAATTTGCCAGAATATGCTCTTTGATATTTTTCACCGCATAGAGATTGTCGGTGGGGATATCGAAAAAGCCCTGAATCTGCCCCGCATGAAGATCAAGGGTCAAAACCCGATCCGCACCGGCGGTGGTGATGAGATTGGCCACCAGCTTGGCCGAGATAGGCGTGCGGGGTCCGGCTTTGCGATCCTGACGGGCATAGCCGAAATAGGGCATGACGGCGGTGATCCGGGTTGCCGATGCCCGTGACAGGGCGTCGATGATGATCAGCAATTCCATCAAATGGTCATTGGCCGGGCTGGAGGTGGATTGCACCACAAACACATCCTCACCGCGGACATTTTCCTGAATTTCGACGAAAACTTCGCTATCGGCAAAGCGCCTAATTTCGGCGCTGGATAAATCCATGGCGAGCTTTTTAGCGATGGCCTTGGAAAGGGTGAGATTGCTGTTGCCGGAAATGAGTTTCATGATGGGCCTTGAAGCTGATCTGGTCAATGCGATGCGCGGGTTTTGAAGTTTTTTGCCGCAAATCGCAAGCTATGATTTGCTGGCGGGCAATCATTTTCTGGCGATTGCGGCAATATGGCGACCACATAAGCCTTGGCTATTGGCTTTGGCATAGCGATAGGAGAAATATTGGTCCGGCTCGGCCAGAGTCGAATGGCCAATATCGCCAATATGGGCGGGATCAAGCCCTTCCTGTTCCAGCATTTTCCGGCCATAGGCCACAAGATCAAGCTGATATTTGCCTTGCTTTTTATCGGGGGTGAAAAATTGTGCCGCTTTTGGTGTTTTGCTGGTGAAGGCCTGCAGCAAATCCTCGCCAACTTCAAAATCCGGTGGCCGCAGGCAGGGGCCAAACACGGCTCTGATGGTCTCAGGTCTGGCACCGGCAGAGACCATATTGCGTAGAGTATTTTCCAGCACGCCGGAAAGGGCACCGCGCCAACCTGCATGGGCGGCAGCAATATGCCCTGAATGGCTGTCTGCAAACAAGACGGTCATGCAATCGGCGGCCAAAGCGCCAATGGCAAAACCACAGGCACTGGTGATTAGGCCGTCACAACGAGGTTGCTCTCTTGGGGGCTCTTGCAATAACAAAGCCTCGGCAGAATGATATTGCGCTGCCGTCACAAGAATTTGCGTGCCCATGGCGGCGGCGACCGCGTGCCGGTTTTTGGCGACAGCGTTCTTGTCATCATCCGTGCCCAGTCCACAATTTAAGCTGGCATAGACACCACGGGAATACCCGCCCTTGCGACCAAAAAAACCGTGGCGAATACCGGGAAGGTCAAGCAGGGGGTGGGTCAGAAAATCCGGCATTTTATATCATCCGCCAAAACCGGCCGGTGTCGCAAGGCCCGGCGATGACAGGCACATGGCTTTGAACAGCGCGCCCATTTCATCGGGGTGAATGAGGCGGTGAACACCGACGCGCAATTCCTTGGCCTTTTTATCGCTTACCTTTTCGCAAAGCCGTTGCAGCCTGAACTCAATGCCAAGACGGGCAAGAAAGGCCCCTTGCAAAACCGGGCCGTGGACAAGAATTTCTTCCTCACGCCCGGCGCGGGCAAGGGCGCCAAAATCCACATGAGCGGTGACATCAGCTTCCCCCGGCGTAGCCAGCGGGTGCCAATATTGATGCTGTCGCAGAGCTTGTAATGTGTCGCCAAAACCGGAGCGCCCATGGCCATAATCAATGATCAAAGCGCGCCCCTTATGCTCTTTCAAACGCGAGGCCAAAGCGTGAATAATCTCACGGCCTGCATCACAGCTTTCAAAAAAATCACCGGGCTTGCTGCCTTGTGGCGCGCCTTTGGGAGTGTCGTAAATCTCTTCAGACAGAAGAAAGCAAAGGCGCTTTTCACCATTTTGGCTGTTGAAACCAACCAGACGTTCGCGCCATTGGTCTGCCTCTTTTTGCCGCACAAATTGGCGAATGGGTAGGCAGTCAAAAAACTCATTGGCCACAAACAGGCTTGGGGCGGCGGGAATGTCATAAAGATCGCTCGCCCATGTAACGGGCACACCTAAATCCTGCATACGTCTTTGCTGTTCGTAGCGCAGGCGACCGGATGTCTCGACCATATAGACCCGCATGGCTTTCAAGAAGGCGGGTTTGATTTTGGCAGTGCGCAAAATATCTTGCATCAAAACCCCGCGCCCGGGGCCAAGCTCGATTAAGTTAAACAAAGACGGCGCGCCCATTTCCTCCCAGGAATGAATGAGCCAAGCGCCAATAAGCTCGCCAAAAATCTGGGAAATTTCCGGGGCAGTGGTGAAATCACCATCCGCGCCAAAGGGAGCAGCGCTGATATAATAGCCATGCTGCGGATGGCCCAACGCATCGGCGATATAATCACCAACGCGAATAGGGCCATGATCTTCAATCAGGCGAATGAGGCGTTCTTCCAAAGGGGTTGGCGCGTGGGCCGCTTTGGGCTGCTGGCTAGATAGGGGCCCAGTAGGGGGCGTTGTGGTCATGACGGCCTCAGTAATCCTTGGGCAAAAAAGTAAAGGCTATTGGACAGAAAAAGCCCTTAAGATTTCGTGGATTTGGAAGGCGGAACTTTATCTTCTTGGCTGTTTTCTTGGGTCGCTTCTTTTGCTTCAGCCTTTTGCTGGTCGGCTGGTTTTTGTTGCTTGTTGGCCAAGGACGTTTTGACCTTCATGTCCGGTTTCGGGTCAGCTTTAACCGGTCTGCGGTTTAACAAAAACAGCCAGAGGCCAAGAATGACCATTGGCAAAGACAGCATCATACCCATGGTCAGGCCCAGCGGGAAGTCCGGCATGAAGGCATCGGGCTCGCGGAAATTTTCGACAATGGTGCGGGCAACGCCATAGCCGATGAGGAAGATGCCCGTGGCAGCGCCGGGTTGTTTTAAAATATTCCAGACCCGCGAGGCAATGACCAGAATAATGAACAGGGCGAGCCCTTCCAAAGCCGCTTCGTAAAGCTGGCTTGGATGGCGAGCCACCGCATCACTGGCGTAAACCCATTGATCGCGGCCATAATCATAATAGTCGGGAAATACCATGCCCAAAGGGCCATCGGTGGGGCGGCCATAAAGTTCCGCATTGATGAAATTGGCGATGCGACCAAAAAACAGGCCGATAGGGGCGGCCAGTGCCAGAAGATCGGCAACGCGCAATATGCCAAGCCCGTTTTTGCGGCAGAAAAAATATCCCGCCAGCGCCACGCCGATCAGCCCGCCATGAAAGCTCATACCCCCATGCCAGATCATCAGCGCTGGGGGGATATGTATCCAGCCGAGCAGGGTTTGCATGAGGCCCTGTCCAGTAACCACCGGCTCCCAAGGCTTTAACAAAAGATCGGGCTCATAGAAAAACACATAGCCAAGGCGTCCGCCAAAAATAATACCAAGCGTAATCCAGAAAATGAGATCATCAAGCTGGTCACGGCTCATGGGTGGCTGGCCGCTCATCACACCGCTTGGGTCATTCTTCCAGAGTGTTGGGTGTTTGAGTAGGCGGGCTATATAAAACCAGCCGCCAACAATCCCGGCAATATAGGCAAGGGCATACCAGCGAATGGCAATCGGCCCGACCTGCAAGGCGATTGGGTCCATTTCAAAATAAGGCAGGGAGGCGAGGGCAAGAAAAGTCATGTAAGCATTGGTCCTTTATGGCCTTTTGGGGAGTGTAGCCTCTGTAAGGCAAGCCTTCAACCGCACCAATATTTCATCAAGAGAAGATAAAAACCGCGAGCGGTCCTGTTTGGAAAAAGGCGGTGGCCCGCCAATTTGATCGCCGCCACCGCGCAAATCTGCCATAATGGCGCGGACTGCCAGCGCTGCTCCTATGGAGTTTTCCGTAAAAGGCTTGCCATTGGGGGCAAGCACATAAGCGCCTTTTTTCAAGGCCCGTTCAGCAAGCAGAATATCGGCGGTGATGACAATGCGCATTGGCCCTGATTTTTCAGCGATAAAATCGTCAGCAGCGTCAAAATCAGCACTGACAATATGGCGGAAAATCAGCGGATGGTCAGGCACGCGCATATAGGAATTGGCGATGATTTCGACGGCGACCGCGTGGCGCAAAGCGACCTTGTAAATCTCGTCTTTAACCGGACAAGCATCGGCATCAACCAGAATGAGCGGGTCTGTGGTCATCAAACGGCCTTGTCGCTTTGGGCTTTGCAAAATGCGGCCCTTTGGCCTACATAGGGGGCATAGATAAGGAATACAAATATGCAGAGCCGTAATCCCATATTGGACAATGTAGGAAAAGCCATGACCGAGGCCGTCGGCGCGGCAGACGGGGTTCGCCGCGAGGCGGAAACAGTTTTCCGCAGCCAGATGCAACGCTTTATTTCCGAGCAGGATATGGTCCCGCGGGAAGAATTTGAGGCAGTAAAAGAAATGGCTGCCCGCGCCCGGGATGAGGTCGAGGCGCTTAAAGCCCGTGTGGAAAGTCTGGAAAAGCAGGGCGGCAAACCAGTGAAAAAATAGCTCATTTGTCGCTTGCTGGCGGCAAAAGCGACTATTTTAGCGAAATTTTCCCCAAAAGCTGATTCGCTGATGGCGAATCATTGAAGCGGCTTGCGACTCGCCCCGCTATCATCAGGACTTGCGCTTTTAGAGCCAATAGCTTGCGAAAAGGCGTGAGGGATGAAGCCGTAAAAAGGACTTTACCTGATGGTGATGCAGCATTTTGACGAAAGCCCCGACCTCAATGATCCGCTGGATGTGATTGAGGATGTAGCGCGCAATTCACAAATGAATTCAGAGCGCGTTGATGATGGCGAATTGCATGTCAATGTCGACGGGCTATGGCGCGATATGGCGGTGTGGTTTGCCTATCGTGAAGATATGCGGGTGTTGCAAATGGGTGCGCCTTTGGAATTGAAAGTGCCAGCGGAAAAATATCAAGAGGTTTGCCGGTTAATGGCGCTCGTGAATGAACGGGTCTGGCTTGGGCATTTTGATCTGTGGTCGGATGATAATAGCATTGTTTATCGCAATGGCACGGTGTTGTCCGAGGCGGCTGATTTTGATCCGATACAGGCAGAAATTCTCCTGCGCGGGGCTTCGGAGGCGTTTGAGAAATTTTATCCGGCCTTCAACTATGTGATATGGGGCGGCAAGACAGCAGAAGAAGCGCTCAACGCCTCGCTGTTCGAGGTTGCCGGCAACGCCTGATGGGGCAGAAATTCTCTCTTTTGCTGCTGGGAGCCGGGGCCATGGGCGGGGCGTTGCTGCGGGCTTGGCTAAAGGCAGATCTGCTCGATTGCCCCCGCTCGAGCGTCGTAGACCCCAATGCCAGCGATGAGATTATATCCCTTTGTGCCAGCCATAATCTGCCGCTTAATCCTGAACAGAATCAACCTTACGAATTTTGCCTGCTGGCATTTAAGCCGCAGCAAATGGCGAGCATTTTGCCGGGGCTTGGCTGGCCGGAGATTGACAAGAGTTTGTTTATTTCGGTGGCTGCGGGGACTTCACTTGCAACCATTGCTATGCATTTAAAATCTGCTTTCCCGACACCAGCACGCATCATTCGGGTCATGCCTAATCTGCCAGCCTCTATCGGCGAGGGGGCTTCGGTAATGATTGCCAATGATACGGCCAGTGCCAGCGATAAAAAAGCAGCCGAGATTTTGATGGCGGCAAGTGGTGTGGCCCTTTGGGTCGATAGCGAGGCAGCGCTGGATAGTGCCATGACCATATCGGCTTGTGGCCCGGCCTATCTGTTCCTGCTGGCTGAAGCTCTGACCGAGGCGGGGGAGGCGCTTGGCCTTAAGCCGGATTTGAGCAAGACGCTGGCGATTGAAATGCTGGCGGGATCAGCCAATCTGTTGCGCCAGAGCGGGCAAAGCCCGCAAGTTTTGCGCGAGGCGGTGACATCACCGGGTGGCACAACGGCGGCCGCGCTTGAAATTCTGGACGGGGAGGCGGGTCTGCGGGGGCTTGTCAAAAAGGCCCTGAAAGCCGCCAGAGATCGGGCCGAAGAATTAGCGGATTAGCATTTTATTGTTTGTGGCCTTGTCCCAATGCTTTATACACCAAAGCCAGATTTTATAAATTCTCGGGAGCCCCTTAAATGTCAGATCATTTTGCCCATTTGGCCGGTTTTTTTGAAAGCAATCTTGTCAGTCGCGACAAGGATGTTTTTGCCTCTATTGAGCGCGAATTGACCCGCCAGCAACAGCAGATCGAATTGATCGCATCAGAAAATATTGTTTCCAAAGCGGTGCTGGAAGCGCAAGGCTCGGTGCTGACCAATAAATATGCCGAAGGCTATCCCGGGCGGCGCTATTATGGCGGCTGCGAATTTGTCGACGAGATTGAGCGCCTCGCCATAGAGCGGGCCTGCAAATTATTTAATTGCAGTGAAGCTATCGTCCAGCCTCATTCCGGCTCACAGGCCAATCAGGCCGTATTCATGGCTTTGATGAAACCCGGTGATACTTTTTTGGGGATGGATTTATCCGCAGGCGGACATTTGACTCATGGCAGTCGGGTTAATCAATCTGGCAAATGGTTCAATGCCGAGCATTATTCGGTGCATGAAGACGATCATCTTATTGATATGGAAGAAGTGGCGCGTCTGGCTGAAGAGCATAAACCAAAAATCATCATTGCCGGTGGCTCAGCCTATAGCCGCGTCATTGATTTTGCTGCTTTTCGCAAGATCGCCGATGAGGTGGGCGCAATTCTGATGGTGGATATGGCGCATTTTGCCGGTCTGGTGGCGGCGGGGCTTTATCCCAATCCCCTTGACCATGCTCATGTGGCAACCACCACCACCCATAAGACTCTGCGCGGCCCCCGTGGCGGCATGGTGCTGACCAATGATGAAAAACTGGCCAAGAAAATCCGCTCGGCCTTATTTCCCGGCCTGCAAGGGGGACCGCTCATGCATGTGATTGCAGCCAAAGCGGTGGCCTTTGGTGAGGCCTTGCAGGATGATTTTAAGATTTACGCGCAAAATGTCATCGACAATGCTCAGGAAATGGCCGGGGTGCTGGTCGATGCGGGCTATAAGGTCGTCTCCGGTGGCACTGATACCCATCTGGCTTTGATTGACCTCAGCCCCAAAGGCGTCAAAGGTAATATGGCTGAAGAGAGCCTTGAGCGGGCAATGATGACCTGTAATAAAAACGGTATTCCTTTCGACATGGAAAAACCGGCCATTACATCGGGCATTCGTATTGGCTCTCCGGCGGCGACCACCCGTGGCTTTGGCAAGGCAGAATTTCATCAGGTCGGTGAGATGATGGTCGAGGTGCTTGATGGTCTTGCCAAAAATGGCGAGGACAATAGCGCGATTGAGCAAGAGGTCGCAAAAAAGGTTTTGAACCTGACAGCGCGCTTCCCGATTTATTAGCGCGGGGGTGGGTTTTAAGTTTTGGAGGGATGTTAAATCGCTTTCCTCACGCTGAAAATCAGCAAGCCGTTGCCACCCTTGGAGACGCAAGGCTTGCGCCTTGCTCCTCAGGGTGAGTATGAGCCGGTCTTGAAAAAAGAGTAATAAAAGACTCATCCTTATCTGTAAACGCTGTGCTATAGGAATGGTGCTGGCGGAGGCCGTCTCATCCGTGGTGCCTGGACACCGTGTCTCAGCGAGGTCCCCCGCCAGCGCGTCCAGTAAACTCATCCCGAACAGTTGAATAGGCATGAAAGCCTGAAGGATAAGGTAGGGACCTGACTATGATAGCACAAACTTTTGCCGGATGCGATATCTCAAAGACGCATCTTGATTTATGCCTCATTGAAGCAGACCAGATGCGGTTGCATCGCCGCTTTACCAATGACCCCAAAGGCATTACCGCCTGCGTAGAGACCCTCATCGCCCATGAGGTGGTGCTGACGGTTTATGAACCCTCGGGCGGCTATGAGCGATGCTTCGCGCAAGCCCTTCGCGCCCGACATTGCGCTGGCCGCCGCATGAATGCCCGCCAGATACGCGACTTTGCCAAAAGCCTTGGCCTGCTCGCAAAGACCGACCGGATTGATGCTCAAATTCTGGCTCACTATGCGGCCAAAATCCGCCCCGATGCCCGTGTTCCAGCCTACGGGACAGTCAGTCAATTACAGGCCTTTGTGCGTCGCCGGGCGCAGCTGGTGGAGGCCCGCAAGAAAGAAAAACAACATCTGGCCACCTGCCCTCATGATGAGATCAGGGCTGAGATAGAAGAAGAGATTAAACACCTTTCTGACAAGATCACCGCAGCAAATGAGACAATCAAGCAGCTTATCAAGGCGGATGAAGACCTCACCCACCGGGCCGAAATCATCGGCTCTGTTGCTGGCTTGGGACCGGTCTCGATTGCAACCTTGCTGAGTGAAGTGCCGGAGTTGGGTCGCATTACCGGCAAGGCGGCGGCCAATCTCATCGGGGTGGCCCCGCATCCAAGGGACTCAGGGACCTTTCGAGGGCGGCGCTGTTGTTGGGGTGGCAGAAAGGTCGTGCGAGATGTTTTGTACATGGCAAGCCTTTCGGCATGCCGAAAGGTCGAGAGGTGGCGCGCCCTCTATGACAGGCTACGCAAAGCCGGAAAACCCCACAAACTCGCAACCATCGCCGTCATCAGACACATCATTGAAACACTCAACGCAATGCTCAGAGACGGCAAAATGTTTAAACAAACACACAGTTGCTGAGGTGCTTGGCGCAGCCAAGCCTCGAAGGATAGCGGCACTTGTGTCATCACTGAGTAGAAGCTAGGGCTTGAACCCTAGGCACGTTGTGGGGGTGCCAACCTTTTCCACAATAGAAATTAAACACCCCGTTGCCATCCTCTCGCCACG
>WFQB01000050.1 GCA_015487305.1 Parvularculaceae bacterium
TGCTATGGCTGAGCGTGCGCGAGCCCACCGGATCTCCGGTTTCCAAATAGCTCTCAACGACAAGGCGAAAGACCTCCCGTGAGCGATCGTCAATATTTGTCAAAAGGCTCATGAATTTAAGTGTAATGCATTTTTTGCCCTTGTGGGAACTGCTTTTCTTAGAGACCTGATTTTAGGGGCCTTCAATGACCGCTATGCGATTTTCTGTCAGGGAAGAAACAAAAATCCTGCCATCCGCCCCGCGCACTGCGCCGGTGACATCATGAAAGCCCCCTTGCGGGTCTTGCCAGCTTTGTAAAACCTTGCCATCGGACCCAAGCCGCAACAGGAAACTATAGGGCTTTGGCCGCGCTAGTTTTTGAAACCCCGGTATACGATAGAGAATTTTGCGCAATAAGGGCTTTTCGGAAAGACTATCTATCGCAGGGGAGCGTGGACTTGGCAGGCCGACAAAATAGCCCCCAGCCGCATCGGGGTTTATATTGTCCGGAAAGCCGGGAAGATTATCGGCCCATATTTCTTTCTCGCCCGTCCTTGGTCCATCTATAAAATAGCGCCAAATGCGATAGCGACCGGTTTCAATAACCAGTACGGAATTTTCTGCCATAGCTATGCCATTGGCAAAAGAAAGTTTGGTTGCAAAAATCTCTGCCCCCTTTTCCGGCCTATAGGCAAGAACCCGCCCTGTTCGCCCCTGCTCCCAAATTTCCAAAAGAGACGCCGCCAATGTGCCATCTATTCTGGGATCAAATCTAGTGCTGGCATCCGATAGATAAATCACGCCATTGATACTATCCAAATCATCCGTATAAAGAATATCTGATCCGTCTACGGCCTGCATAGCCAATGTTTCAACCTTGCCGGTTTTGACATCGAGGCGCAGCAGACCGCCATAGGCGTCGGCAATAAGCAATTTGCCCGCGCCAGAAAATTCAAGCCCCAGCGGGCGACCCTCAAATTGCGCTATGGTTTCTATGGCTCCATTATCGGGGTTTATTTTTAAGATGCGGCCATCTTCAACCCCGGTATAAAGATAGCCATCGGCACCAAGGGTAATATCTTCCGGCCCACGAGCATCCCCCAAAGCAAGAAAGCTTACATTTTGTAGCGCTGTATTTTTGCTATAGGCGCCTTCCAATGGCGGCGCTTTCGGGGCCTGCCAGCTTTGCGGCTCCACTGGCACAGGCCAAAGGAGAAAATAGGCCAGCAATAGCGCCAGAACACCCCCGGCAAATTTCATCATCACACGCCCTCTCCTTTTTTAATCACCAATCAATTATTCCATGAACCATCCATGGCTGACCACCAAAGATTGCCCGGTTAAGGCATTGGTCGGGAAAGACGCAAATAAAAGTGCAATTTCAGCCACATCTTCAATGGTCGTGAATTCCTGATCAACGGTTTTGCCAAGCATAATCTTTTCGACGACTTCCTTCTCGCTAATACCAAGCTCTTTGGCCTGCTCAGGGATTTGCTTTTCGACCAAAGGCGTCTTTACAAACCCCGGACAAATGACATTGGCACGAACCCCATGGGCCGCGCCTTCTTTGGAAATTACCCGCGCCAACCCAAGAAGACCATGTTTGGCTGTAACATAAGCCGACTTTAAGGGAGATGCTTCTTTGGAATGAACCGAGCCCATAAAAATAATCGCGCCACTATTTTTTGCATACATATACGGCAGGCAAGCTTTGGAGGTTAAAAACGCACCATCAAGATGAATGGCCAGCATTTTCTTCCAATCGGAAAATGGAAAATCCTCAAGCTTGTGAACGATCTGAATACCGGCATTGGCGACCAATATATCAACCCCGCCCCATTTCTCGACAACAGCCGCAATACCATCATTGACGGCCGCCTCATTGGTGACATCCATGGCAAGACCAATCGCCAGTCCCGGCCCCATGGCGCTAAGCTTTGCCGCCATCTCTTTGGCGGCCTTCAAATTTATGTCAGCAATTGCGACCTTGGCCCCTTCTTTGACGAAGCGCTGAGCAATCCCTGCGCCAATACCACCGGCAGCACCGGTGATGATGCAGATTTTTCCTTCAAGCTTCATGGGCCAATTCCTTTTTCATATTTAAATCCTATAGCGCGGCTCGCAAATCTCCGAGCAGAAACTCGCTTTCCCCTTGTTCAAAAAAACACCGCTCTTTTCCTTATCGGATAAATCTGATTTACAGGGCTCTGGTTTGGTGTATTCAATAGCCTTAAATCCTGCCTATGGTCCAGATAGGTTTATATAGAGCCATTCATAGACCGCTCATATCTTCCGCTCTGGTGAAGACAAAATATAAAGGAAATGCCCATGCGCCCTTCTGGCCGTGCTTTTAATGAAATGCGGGAGATAGCTCTCATCCCCGGCTTTAGCAAACATGCCGAAGGGTCATGCCTTATCAAATGTGGTGACACCCATGTTTTATGCACGGCCACATGGGATGAATCGACACCGCCATGGTTGCGCGGGGGGGGCAAGGGCTGGGTGACGGCAGAATATGGCATGTTGCCACGTTCAACCACTGGCCGGATGCGCCGGGAAGCCAAAAATGGTCAGTCGGGGCGCACGCAGGAAATCCAACGCCTTATCGGGCGCTCGCTGCGGGCTGTGGTCGATATGAAGAAATTGGGGGAGCGGCAAATTCTCATTGATTGCGATGTGTTGCAGGCCGATGGCGGCACCCGCACGGCGTCCATAACCGGCGCCTATGTTGCGCTCAAGCAATGTATCAATTGGGCTTTGCAGCAGGGCATTATTACCGAAACACCCTTGCGCGACAGCGTTGCGGCCATTTCCTGCGGGCTTTATAAAGGCGCACCCGTGGTTGACCTTGATTATGCAGAAGATTCAAATGCTGACACGGACGCCAATTTTGTCATCACCGGCTCTGGCGCGCTGGTAGAAATTCAGGCCACCGCAGAAGATGCGCCTTTTTCTGATGAACAATTTACCGCTCTCATGACATTGGCCAAAAATGCCTGTGTGGAGCTGACCGAAAAACAAAATTCCGTCTAAGCACCTTCTTGCACCCATGGCCAAAAGGGTTTTTCCCGACACCACAAGGTGACGAGCCATTTCTCACCGCTGGTTACAGCCGCTCCCGCATGGAGCGATTGTGGATCGGGCGCGCCGGTTTCATCGAGATTATCAAACCGCAAAACATCACCGGTTTTGCCCTTAACGCTTATCTGCAAGTCGGGAAATTCCGTTTTGCCGCCTTCATAGCCATGGTTGAGGTAAAGCAAGATAGTGCTTTTTCTTTGGCCACAGGATTTTACTTTGGAATAATCTTTTTCATCCACTTCCAAATAATCATGATGGGGAAAATATTGCTGCCCCGGATGATAGCGCAAAGCAGCAATAAACTCGCTATGGGCAACGGGAAGACCGGAAAAAACTGCCAGCTGGCGCGCCGCCAAAACGGTCACTAGGTCTTGATCAATGGGTGCTAAAACTGCGCCATCAGAAGTGCGATAATTTTGCTGTTCTGCATCTGAAATTTCTGCATTCACAACTTTTGAAGGCTGCATCAACCCCGCGCTAAGGGCTATCAAATAATCGCAATGCAGGGGCTTTAGGGCCTGCCTATAATGGCAAATATGCAAGCGCTCAAAATTTTCCTCAATCTCCTGCCTTGGCGCTTTTTTCAAAGCTGCCAAAATCCCCCGCTTTAAAAATTCCGGGGTCAAAGCAACATCTTCGGCTTCCCTATTTTCTTTTGTAGCCTTTAAGGCTTGCTCGAAACGGTCCGGCAAAGGCGCGCCGCCCGGGCGCAAGCGTGTGACAAATTGCGCCAAAGCTGGCGCGGGCATCATCAACTCTCCACGCGCCGCAGCGCAGACCAGAAGCCATGCCGCAATCCAGTCGCCGCGCATGGCCGCATGGCGCAACAACATGCCCCCGCCAGAAATCTCGCCCTCTTTTGCCCCCAATAACAGCAAAACACCGGCCTCGCGAATGGCCGGGGGAAAACCTTGCAAGGCCGATTCGGTTAGCAATGCCGCCGCCCTTTCATCATCCTGCTTGGTTGCCATTGCCAGCGCGTGCATCAAGGCCAGCATGCGCTTGGCCGCCGGGTCTTGTTGCTGGGCTGCCTTTTCTAAATATCCAAAGGCCGCTTGCAGGCTTTCTTGGGCGGGCTGCGCGCCATTCTTACCTTGCAGTAATATTGTGGCATGGGTGAATTGCCCTTGACGATTTCCCCCTTTGGCTGATTTTTCAAACCAGATACAGGCTTCCTCAAAGCCACCGCTGCGCTGCAATAATGCACCAAGCTGAAATTGTGCCTGATGGTCGCCAGCTGCAGCGCTGGCCCGTAGCGCTTCGGAGGGGTATTGCGGGTTTTGTGTATCGCTCATCTGGGCAAACTCCCTTATGGTGCCAAGCTTATAATTTTATCATCTCTCATGGAAGCTTCCGAATGGCAAATTCAAAACAGATATTGCGCCGTCAGGCCCGGGTCGAAAAATGGCAATCAGCACACCCCCATATCGTCGATCAGCTAATCCGTGAACGGGCGCACAGGTTATCACAAAGCCGGTTTTGGCCTTTATATCGCTTCTTTCTTAATCGGCTGCTCGGCTATAAGCGCGCCGTAGCCATGGCTGATGAAATTGCCAAGCGCTCCGGTTATGATGGCTTTGAATATGTCTCACAGGAATTGCAATTGAAGCTCAATGTCACCGGCCTTGAGCATATTCCCAAAGAGGGTCTGTTTATTTTAGCGGTGAACCATCCCACCGGCCTTGCCGACGGGATTGCGGTTTTTGATGCGTTGAAAAAAACGCGTCCGGATTTAATTTTCTTTGCCAATTCTGATGCCTTGCGCGTCTCTGAGGGGTTTAAAGATATTATTATTCCGGTGGAATGGGTGGAGGCGAAAAGATCGCGGGCGCGCACCAAGGAAACCCTGATCGCTATGACGCAAGCCATTAAAGAAGAGCGAGCGCTTTTGCTTTTCCCCTCCGGACGCCTTGCCTATATTGATGAGCAGAAAAATATTGTTGAACATGAATGGCAGCCAACAGTTGCGGTGCTACCGCGCAAATATAAATGCAAAATCATTCCAGCGCATTTGTCAGGGCGAAATTCCTGGCTCTATTATTGGTTTCGATCCCTCAATGAAGAATTGCGCGACATCACCCTCTTCCATGAACTGTTAAACAAGCATGGCAAAAGTTTTGATTTGCAAATCGGGCCGCCCATTGACTATCAAGACCTGCCTGACAATACCGAGCAAAGCGCCGCTTATTTGCAAGAATTTGTATCTAAGAAAATGCCTGCGGGGGTCGATTGGCAAAGTTTTAAGGCTGACAAAAAGTTTTAAACTTTTGCGGTCGTGACTTTTTCCTGCGCTGCTCTTTCTTGCGCAATTCTATCGGCCCCATACGTCATTTGTAGGAAAATATCTTCAAGATCGGCTTCAACAGTGGAGAGATCTTTGACCCGGATACCTGCTTCATTGATGCGCGCCAGAATATCACCTACACGGCTTTCGCTTGGCTTATAGGTAACATAAAGCCTGCCATCTTCTTTTAACTCTGCAGAAAAAGGCGACAAATCCGGCACTGCGTCCAGCGGATTATCCGGCACCACCATCAGGGTTTTCATATCAAGCGAGCCCAGCAATTCCGATTTGGGTCGCGAGGTCACCACATCTCCATGATTGATGATGGCAATGTGGTCGCATAATTCTTCTGCTTCTTCGAGATAATGGGTGGTCAAAATAATTGTCACCCCGCGCCGGTTGAGATCAACCACATGCTCCCAAAGCTGTTTGCGAAGCTCGATATCAACCCCGGCGGTTGGCTCATCAAGAATTAAAATTGGTGGATTATGTACCATGGCTTTGGCGACCAATAGCCGCCTTTTCATGCCGCCGGATAATTGCCGCACATAGGCATCGGCCTTATCTTCCAAGCCTAGCGCTTGCAATATTTCCATACTGCGGCGCTCAGCTTTGGGCACACCATAAAGCCCAGCCTGAATTTCCAGACTTTCCTTGGGGGTAAAAAACACATCGGTCGAAAGCTCTTGGGGAACAACACCAATCGCCGCCCGTGCCTGGCGCGGGTTTTTATCAATATCAAATCCCCAAATGCAAACTTCGCCAGAACTTTTCGTAACCATTCCCGCCAATATATTGATGAAAGTGGATTTGCCGGCACCATTGGGCCCAAGGAGACCGAAGATGGAGCCGCGCGGCACAAAAAGATCAATGCCTTTTAAGGCTTCTTTAGCGGGCGCCTTTTTGCTGGCTGCATAGGTTTTGCTAACGCCTTTAGCGGCAATCGCCCATTCTTGGGGCGAGCCATCCTCTCTTTTATCCGAGCAAATATCCTTCATAACTCACCTATCGGCGTTTCTGGCAGATGGGTCAAGCGCCTCGCTTGTTTGTGTTCTCCTATGGGCAAAAGGAAGGAGGACTTGACCTCTTCCCCTGAGCCATTACATCAGTTATGTGAATTCGCTTTTGCTATAGGAAGATAATAATGGCCGTAAAATCCATCAGCCCCGATATTTTAGACCGCCTGAAACAAACCGCACCGGAAATTTCTTTCGTTGAGCAGACACAAATTTCATGTGATGGCGGCAATGGCGCGCTTGGCCACCCCCGGGTTTTCTATACAATAGGGGATGAGGGCTATGTGGAATGTCAATATTGTGACCGAGCCTTTGTCTATGCACCCAGACAGGGATTGCCTGCATAGGCCCCATTATCCATAGGGAGTTTTGTTATGTGGTTATGGCTTCTATGG
>WFQB01000051.1 GCA_015487305.1 Parvularculaceae bacterium
CGCGAGCGCGAGGCGGAAGCTGAAGCCAAGGCAACCGCCATGGTCTCTGCGGCGATTGCTGACGGTAATGTTCAGGCGATCAATTATTTTGTTGCCCAGCGTTATGTGGATGCGTTTGAAAAACTGGCCATCTCGCCGCAACAAAAACTGGTTATTGTGCCGGCGGAAATGTCGGGCCTTGTCGGATCCATTGGCGGGGTTGGTGAAATTGCCAAGGCGGTGTTTGATAAATCCGGCAATGAAACCACCAATTTTAATCGATAGGAGGCAAGTATGACAGCTTTAATCGATTTTCTTGGCACCATGCCCTATTGGTATTGGTTTGTCTTTGCGGGGATTTTGCTGATTAGTGAAATTGCTAGCGGCACTACCTATCTTTTATGGCCTGCGGCATCTGCCGCCTTTGTTGGTCTGCTGGATATGGGGCCGATGGATGGTATGTGGGAATGGCAGCTGGCTATTTTTGCGCTGATGACTTTTGCACTTACAATATTTGTAACACCTTATGCGCGCGATTGGTTGCATAATCAGCGTACGGATAACGAATTGCTCAATCAGCGCGGGGCCAGACAGATTGGTAAAGTGGTTCGCGCCCATGGAGATTTCGTGGACGGGTCTGGCAAGGTCAAGCTTGATGATACGGTCTGGTTAGCGAAGGCGGATGTGGATGCGGAAATAGTTGCGGGCGCGCAATTAGTTGTAAAGGATGTAAAAGGCGTTACACTAATAGTCGTAAGACAGTGATCGGGGCTGTTTCGGTTTGTCCGAGATTGTACGAGTTGAGAACGACAGACGAAAGGGATGGATCAGCCAGGTTAGGAGTGGCTTTTGCTGATCCATCCTCCCGCCGCCCAGAAAGATTGTTTTTACGTGTTAACCCAAGATTTTCCTCCGGCTTAAAGCCTGCCTGCCTTTGCTAGGGCAGGCATTTTTTTGCCGTAATTTGCCTGTTCAATAGCGCCCATGAAAAAACACAAATTTGCTTTTATGAGCCTTGCCATTCTGGCGCTGTTTAGTTTTTCCCTTGCGGCCAAAGCGCAAAGCCAAGAGGCCTATGGCACTCTTATCGCCCGCACTGCCGAGGCTATGGCCGGGGCGGATATTCAATATGATCCGGCCTATGTGGGCCTTACCTATCCATTTGGGGATGTGGCGCAAAATCGCGGGGTTTGCGCTGATGTGGTGATAAGAGCGTTTCGCGCCGTGGATGTAGATTTTCAAAAACGCGTTCATGAAGACATGAAGGCGAATTTCTCGCAATATCCAACCCGCTGGGGGCTGTCGCGGCCCGATAAGAATATTGATCATCGGCGGGTTTTAAATTTGGAGGTTTATTTGCGCCGCCAAGGGGCAGAAATATCAGGCGGGCGCGACCTTACAGCTTACCAGCCGGGCGATATTGTCGGCTGGACCCTGCCCGGTGGATTGCCGCATATGGGTATTGTCTCAACCAAAAAAGCCAGCGATGGTGAACCCTTAATGGTGCACCACATTGGCGGGCGGCCACGGCTTGATAAAGTATTATTTGAATGGGAAATGACCGGCCATTATCGCTATTTTGTGCCGGAAGGGGAGCGCGACCGATAGGTTTTTGTTTAAAGTCCGACCATTTTTCTTACCTGCCGGGGTGTCACCCCTTCAGCGCGCAGAGATTGCAATGTCTTTGATTGGTCTCGTTTGGAGAATTTCCGCCCCTGCGCGTCTGTAATCAGGTGATGGTGATGATATTGGGGCGTGGGCAGATCTAACAGCATTTGTAACACGCGATGAATATGGCTGGCGTAAAATAAATCCTGCCCGCGAATTACATGGGAAATATTTTGCGCGGCATCATCCAAAGTGCAGGCGAGATGATAGGCGATACCGGTATCTTTACGCGCCAAGACAATATCACCGAACAAAGACGGGTCGACGGGAATATCTCCTTTTTCTCCTGCCGGGCCGCTATTGGTTTCATGAAAAGAAAGCCCGCTTAAATCTTTTTCATATTGGGCTTGCAAGGCATGGGAGCTTAATCGCCAAGCAAAGGCTTGCCCTGCTTTCAGCTTTGCTGCTTCCTCTTTTGCGGGCAAAGGCGCGCCTTTATAGGCTGGGCCATCCGGGCCAAGGGGCAGGTCTTTGCTTGAAGCGGCTATTTCCTTGCGGGTTTTAAAACAGCGATAAAGCAGGCCGCGGCTTTGCAGCTTGTCTAGGGCTTTTTGATAAAAAGATAGGCGCGTGGATTGGCGCATGACCGGCCCGGCCCATTTCATTCCAAGCCAGTGCAAATCCTCATAAATGGCTTGCTCAAATTCGGGTCGGCAGCGCGTCTGGTCGATATCTTCCATACGCAAAATGAAAACGCCTCCAAATTTTTTTGCCATATTAAAAGCCAGCAGCGCCGAAAAGGCATGGCCGAGATGCAAATACCCCGTTGGGGATGGGGCAAAACGGGTGATGAATTTTGCGCTCATGGTTAATGCTTTATGGCTATCTGGCACTTTTTCTGCATGGCCCTATTCCATAAGACCAATCGGGGCGGTCGCATAGGTGTTAATTGGTAAAAAGGTTTGGGGCCATGTTTGATAAATCGCATGTAAAACATACCAAAACTAAGGCTTTGGTTCAGATCAGAACATTGACGGGGCGCTCTGTGGTGGGAGAGGTATTTTTGGCGCAAGGGGAGCGTTTGGTAGATTTGCTTAATGATTCGCGCCATTTTCTGCCTTTGATGCAGGTTGATGGCACGGTTAAAGTGGTTTCCAAATCCTCCATTTCCGAAGCCAGCATCATGGCCAAAGAGCCGGACGAAAAGCGCAGCCCCTATGCGGTGCTGAAAGTGCAGCGTGGGGCCAGTGCGGCTGAGATTAAAGCGGCTTGGATGAAGCGCCTTAAAATGACCCACCCTGATCGCCTGGCGGCGCTTGATATGGATGAAGATGTGCAATATGCGGCCCGGCGCGCCTGTCAAAAGGTTAATCAGGCCTATGACGAGATTATGCGGGAATTGCGCGATGCCCGCCGCTCCGAGGCGGTGCGGGAGCTAAATGTTTAAGCCGAGATAGGCTGGCAGCTTTTCATTTTTTCATACCAATTTCAAAAACCGCAGGCTATTCTTTTACCCATGAAGATGATGCTCCTGCTTATCCTGCCTCTAATGACTCTGGCCGCCTGTGAAAAGGCCGCAACAGAAGTGATGATGCCCGCCCAGACCACTTCTGAAGAAGTCAGGCAAGAAACGCCTCAAAAAGCTTCCGAGCAAGAGGGGGGGCAGGTTTACAGCTATCGCATCGTCAATAAATTTCCCCATGATATGGGCAGTTTCACTCAGGGCTTTTTTATTGCCGATGGTGAGCTTTATGAAAGCACTGGCAAGATTGGTCAGTCCAAACTCATTCGCCATAATATTTTGTCTGGTGGCAAGAAGGATGAGCGCCTGCTGCCGAATAATATTTTCGGCGAAGGGGCAACCAGTGTTGGAGATAAAATCATCTCCCTTAGCTGGCGCGCCGGCAAAGGTTTTGTCCATGATCGCGAAACTTTGGAACCCCTTGGCTCTTTTGCTATTAACACCGAAGGTTGGGGGCTAACCTTTGATGGCGAAAAGCTGATCATGAGTGATGGCAGCTCGCGCCTTCGTTTTCTTGATCCGCAAAGCTTTGAAGAGATAGGTACCTTATCGGTTACTATTCGAGGAGAGCCGCTTGGCTATTTAAACGAGCTTGAATGGGTGGAAGGGGAGATTTGGGCCAATGTCTGGAAGCAGGATGCGATTGTGCGCATAGACCCCCAAACCGGCCATGTGAAAAGTCTCATTGATATGAGCGGGCTTTATGACCAGCGCCGCGACGATGATGAGGTCCTAAACGGAATTGCCTATGATCCTGAAAGCGGACGGTTATTTGTTACGGGGAAATATTGGCCAGAAATTTTTGAAATCGAGATTATAAAAGCGCCTTAAATCAGGTTGGTTCAATGCTTGCTCTTGGCGGTTTGCGATTGGCGCGCCACGCATCCACCGCGAACAGGCCGACGGCCAGCCAGATGAAACCAAAGGTCCAGGCATGGGCGGCGGTAAAAGTTTCGCCATAATAAATCGCCATAAAAAATTGTATGGTCGGGCCGATATATTGCAAAAAGCCGAGGGTTGATAGCTGTAAGCGCCTTGCGCCAATGGCAAAGAAAAACAAAGGCAGAACGGTGAGTGGACCGGCAAAGATTAGCAAGGTCATCATGCCCGGCCTATCAAGTTGAAATGTGCTGTCACCAGATTGCAAGAACCAAAGAAGACCGGCAAGGGCAGGCAGACCCAAAAACAAAGTCTCCACAAATAGCCCCGGCATGGAGCCAACGGCAACGCGCTTTCTGATATAGCCATAAACAGTGAAGCTGATAGCCAGCACCAGTGAAATCCACGGAAAAGTGCCGCCATAAAAGGTGAGGATCAAAACCCCAATCGCCGCAAGGGCAACAGCCAATATTTGCGCTTTGCGTAATTTTTCGCCCAATAGAAAAACCCCAACCCCCACATAGACCAGCGGATTGATATAATAGCCAAGGGAAGCGTGGAAGATACGGTCGGTTTGCACCGCCCAGATATAGATGAGCCAGTTGACCGCTATGACCAGGCTGGAGATCAGCAAAAGTAATAATGTGTCGCGGCTTTTAAAGACCGGCCATACTTCGCCCCATTGCCTGCGCATGGATAGGATGAAAGCGCCAAAGGGAATGGCCCAGACGATGCGATGGCTTAAAATTTCCAAGGCCGGGGTAGCGGCGGTCATTTTAAAATAAACCGGAAAAAAACCCCACATCAAATAGGCAAAGGCACCGCTCGCCAATCCGATGCGCAGGCTTGTATGCTTATCCGATGGAGGAAGCGCCATGGCGCTAACTCTGGCTTTTACGGGCGCGAAGAGCGCGTAACAATCCGATGATAGAAATAATAAACCAGAAAATTTCAATAACAAAGCTGGCGGCATTAAAGCTGAAAAATAGCGAGAATAAAATCAACAATGCGGCCAACGCATTTAATATAGAATAGAGCGGGTCATCAGCCGACATGCGGCCTATTTGCAGCGCCCCATAAGTTCCGATGAGCAAGGCCACACCTGTAAAACCGACCACATCGGATAGGCCGAGGGAGGAAAAATCGCTTATTAATTGTGTGGTGGAAAAATTGCTCATCGGGTTTGTTGCCAATCACATTTGCATGGTCCAACCCTCAACCCCCATGGCCGCCTGGCGCAGGGCTTCGGATCGGGTTGGGTGGGCGTGACAGGTGCGGGCAATATCTTCCGATGCGCCGCCAAATTCCATAACCGCAACAGCCTCGGCAATCATTTCACTCACCCCAACGCCAACCATATGAACGCCCAAAATGCGGTCGGTTTCGGCATCGGCCAGCACTTTGATGAAGCCGTCGGTTTCGTGATTGGTTTTGGCGCGGGAATTGGCGGCAAAAGGAAATTTGCCGGATTTATAGGCAATGCCAGCCTGTTTTAACTCTTCTTCCGTTTTGCCCACAGAGGAGACTTCCGGATAGGTATAAACCACATTGGGGACGAGGTCATAATTGACATGGCCGGGTTTGCCCGCGATCAGCTCGACACAGGCAACCGCATCTTCTTCGGCTTTATGGGCGAGCATTGGTCCTTCTATGCAATCGCCAATCGCCCATATACCGGGCACATTGGTGGCAAAATTTTGGGTTTCAATGACGCCGCGCTTATCGGTTTTGACACCCACGGCTTCAAGGCCAAGGCCTGCGGTAAAAGGTCGCCGCCCAATTGCTACCAATACCACATCGGCGTCAAATGTTTCGCTATCGCCGCCTTTGGCCGGTTCAACGGAAACTTTCAATTTGGATTTTAGTTTTTCAACGCCAGTGACTTTGGTCGAGGTTTTAAACACCATGCCCTGTTTTTTGAGAATGCGCTGGAACTGTTTGGAAACTTCACCATCCATGGGCGGCAAGATGCGGTCTAGATATTCAACCACGGTCACTTTGGCCCCAAGGCGTCGCCAAACGGAGCCAAGCTCAAGGCCGATAACCCCGCCGCCAATCACCACCATGTGCTTGGGCACAGAAGAAAGCGCCAGCGCGCCGGTGGAAGAAATAATCCGGGTCTCGTCAATCTCGACCCCCGGCAAAGGCATCACATCAGAGCCGGTGGCGATGATGATATTTTTGCAGGCCAGATCAATTTTGGTGCCGTCCAGCCCATGCACGGTGACCAAACCGGGGGCGCTTATTTCCCCGCGTCCATATAGGGAGGTGATTTTGTTTTTCTTGAACAGATAATCAATGCCATCGGTCAGGCCCTTAACGGCGGCTTCTTTTTGTGCCAGCATTTTATCAAGCTGTAATTTCAGGCTGGTAAAGCCAATGCCGAGGCTCTCAAAATCCTTGTGGGCGGCTTCATAAAGTTCAGACGCATGGAGCAGGGCTTTTGACGGGATACAGCCGACATTGAGGCAGGTGCCGCCAAAGCGTTTATTATCACGCATTTCGACACAAGCGGCTTTTAAGCCCAACTGGCTTGCCCGAATGGCCGCATTATAACCGCCCGGGCCGCCCCCGATAATCACCATATCAAATTGCTCGGCCATGCCAATATCCCTTTAGTCTAAAATATAGGTGCAACGGGCATAGACCCGCCGCGCAAAGAGGTCAATTGGCCTTGATAGGCAAAGGGAGAAACAATAGGGGCGTCAGGCTCATAGCAACAGGTCGTGGGAGTTTGCCCGCGCCGGACGGCTTCGAACCTTTACAAATCAAGCAGCATTCGCGCCGGATCTTCCAGACATTCCTTAACCCGCACGAGGAAGGTTACGGCCCCTTTGCCATCGACAATGCGGTGGTCATAGGACAAGGCCAGATACATCATTGGCCTTATAGCCACTTCGCCATTGATGGCGACGGGGCGTTGCTCAATCCGGTGCATGCCAAGAATGCCCGATTGCGGGGCGTTGAGAATTGGTGTTGACATCAGCGAGCCATAAACGCCACCATTGGAAATGGTGAAAGTGCCCCCTTGCATATCGGCCATGGATAAAGAGCCGTCGCGAGCCTTTTTGCCATAGGCGGCAATGGCATGCTCAATTTCCGCAAGGCTTTTAATGTCGCAATCGCGCACAACAGGCACCACAAGGCCTTTTTCTGTGCCAACAGCAACGCCAATATCATAATGGTTTTTATAGATGATATCCTTGCCATCAATTTCTGCATTGACCTCGGGCACTTCTTTTAAGGCATGGACGCAAGCCTTGGTAAATAGCGACATGAAGCCAAGTTTGATGCCATGCTTTTTTTCAAACAATTCTTTATATTGTTTGCGCACATTCATCACCGCGCTCATATCCACATCATTAAATGTGGTCAGCATGGCGGCATTGTCCTGACTTTCTTTCAAGCGCCGGGCAATGGTTTGGCGCAGGCGGGTCATCTTGACGCGCTCTTCGCGGGGGCCAATGTCGCGGGCGCTTACCGGTGGGGGTGTAGCCGGTCTGGCTTTGGGACTGGCCTCCAGCGCGCCAATAGCGGCCAAGGCATCGCCCTTGGTGATGCGGCCGTCTTTTCCGGTGCCGGAAATTTTGGACGCGTCAAGCCCATGCTCGGCAATTACCCGGCGTGGGGCAGGCGAGATTGGCGCGTCTGTCTTTGGGGTTGATTGTGAGGGGGCGGGTTTGGCGCTAGCGGCGGCGGGTGCGGCAGAGGCCCCTTCGCC
>WFQB01000052.1 GCA_015487305.1 Parvularculaceae bacterium
CCGGGGGTCAATATGAGGGGCTGGGTTTGGTGCATTTAATGGCCTCCAAAATGGCGCATAAAAAGTGGGTTAAAGCCGATGCGATAGGATAATTCCGCCGGATCACGAACATCCCAGATTGCCAAATCCCCCTGCCAGTCTTTCATGAGTTTTCCTGTTTTTTCCAAGCCCAGTGCTTTTGCTGCATGCAAAGTTGTCGCGCGCAAAGCTTCTTCCGGGGTTAGGCCAAACAAGGTGCAGCCCATATTCATAATCAGCAAAAGCGAATGCACCGGGGAAGAGCCGGGATTGCAATCTGTTGCCAGCGCCATGGGGACAGTATGGGCGCGAAATAAATCCACTGGCGGTTTTTGTGTTTCCTTCAAGGCGTAAAACGCGCCGGGCAATAAAACAGCAACGGAACCTGCCTTGGCCATGGCCATCACATCTTCGGCAATGGCATATTCTACATGATCTACGCTTAGCGCCCCATAGCTGGCGGCCAAAGCTGTGCCACCCTGACGGGATAATTGTTCGGCGTGAAGCTTTACCGGAATGCCTAAGGCTTTTGCGGCATTAAATACGCGCCCTATCTGCTCTTTGCTAAAGGCGATATTTTCGCAAAAGCCATCTACTGCATCGACAAGCCCTTGCTTATGGGCAGCGTGCAATGTGGGAATGCAAATCTCGTCAATATAGTGATCGGCGCGGGACTTGAATTCTGCCGGTAGAGCATGGGCGCCGAGAAAGCTCGTTCGAATACGCACGGGTCGCTCATCGGCAATTCTTCGTGCCACGCGCAGCATTTTTAATTCAGTTTCCAAATCCAGCCCATAACCGGATTTAATCTCTATGCAAGTCACTCCTTCGGCAAGCAGGCTGTCAATACGGGTCAAGGCATTTTCTAAAAGTGCGTCTTCACTGGCTGCCCGTGTTGCCGTTACTGTCGAGACTATGCCGCCCCCGGCTTTGGCAATCTCTTCATAGCTCGCCCCTTGCAGGCGCAATTCAAATTCGCGGGCGCGATTTCCACCAAAGACTATATGGGTGTGACAATCTATCAATCCGGGAGTTATCAGCCTGCCATCAAGGTCAATCGCTTCCTCTTTTGCAAGCTCAGCAGGCAGGGCTTTTTGTTCACCGACCCAGCCGATTACGCCATCATCTTTCACCCATATAGCCCCTTTTTCAACCAGCCCATAGGGGCTGTTTCCATCAAGAGTTGCTAGGGTGGCATTTTTATAGAGCAAGAATTGGAACCCGCTTGTTGGAACGACAGTAATGGTGTTTTATGGACGCTCAAAGTGACATGTCAAGACAGGGCAAAATGACAAAAATCATCGCAAAACAAGCACTAACGCCCAAGGGTTGGGTCGAGAATATATGCGTCGAAATAGACCGCAATGGCGTAATCGCTTCCATCACAAACCATGCCCATGAAATGCCCGATATGGTGGATATTTTGCTGCCGGCACCGGTTAATGCCCATTCCCATAGTTTCCAGCGCGCTATTGCTGGCAAAACCGAAACCAGAGGGCCTGACCCTAAAGACAGTTTCTGGACATGGCGCGCGCAAATGTTCCGGTTTTTACAAAATCTCACCCCCGATCATGTGGAGGCCATTGCCGCCATGGTGCAGATGGAAATGCTGGAAGCGGGGTATGCAACCAATGTCGAGTTTCATTATTTGCACCATCAGGTCGATGGCTCGGCTTATGACAATATGGCTGAAATGGCCGAGCGCATTGCTGCTGCTGCCGCGCAAACGGGCATTGGTCTTACCCTGTTGCCGGTGCATTACCAATATGCCAATTCTGAAGGTGGTGCGCTTGGGCCTGGGCAAATCCGTTTTGGTACGGATATGGAAATGTTTTCCCGTCTGATGGCGCAATCGGAAAAAGCATTACACACTTTGCCGGAGGATTGTCGCCTTGGGGTGGCAGGTCATTCCTTGCGGGCTATTTCCCTTGAAAGCCTGCCTGCCCTGCCTTCTCTTGGAAAAGATGGTCCTGTCCATCTTCATCTGGCGGAACAAATTGCGGAAGTCGAAGAAATTAAAGCCCGCTATGGAAAGCGCCCTGTGGAATTATTATTAGAGCGCGATCTGTTAGGCCCACAATGGAGCCTTATCCATTGCACCCAAATGCAAAGGGAAGAAACATTGGGTCTGGCGGCCTCTGGCGCAATCGCTGTTCTTTGCCCGATTACGGAGGCCAATCTTGGTGATGGAATTTTTGATGCTGTGCGGTTCTTGGATGCAAAGGGGCGGATAGCGCTGGGGTCTGACAGTAATGTCCGGATTACACTGGCCGAAGAAATGCGCCAGCTCGATTATTCCCAGCGCCTGCGCGACCATTCCCGCGCCGCATTGGCCAGTGATGAAAAATCTACTGGACGGCGAATTTTTGATGCCATTTGCGAAGGCGGCGCTATCGCTGCCGGGAGAAATTGCGGGGCCATAAAAGAAGGCGCCTTGGCGGACCTTATCATGCTTGATGGCGGTCATATTGATCTTGCCAATGCCAAGGGCGATCAGATTCTTGACCATTATATTTTCGCCGGCAGTGATTGCATGATTAAAGATGTCTGGTCTGCCGGTCGCCATCTGGTGCGGCAAGGGCGTCACATCGCCCGCGAGAAAATCATCCGCCAATATCGCAAAACCATGGCCGATTTGGCGCAGATTTAGGCGGGCATTTTAAAATTATTTAAGGCCCATTTTCAGCAGAATTGGCGACAAACCCCGCATATTTTGTGGGTTTCTGCCTCTTGCTTGCCGCATATTGCAATTTGGTCTCATTCTCGAAAGCAGTTCGGGTTGGACAGATCGAAAAAACCCCCCTTATTATGCCTCCGGGTTTTGGTTTTAAGACTTAAAAGCAATAAGCAGGAGGCAAGAATGAGCGTAAGTGACATGGTTGATTCTCCAATATTGGTCGTTCCCGAAAAAGTTTCCAAAGAGGCGCCATGGCGTTGGCTGGCTGCGGGTTGGCAAGATATATGGCGCAAACCTTTGTTCAGTCTCAGCTATGGCCTTGTCTTTGTGCTAATCGGTTTAGCCATCACCGCCGGGCTTTGGCAGATAGGCATGTCATCAACCATTCCCGTTGCTGCCGGGGCCTTTGCCCTTGTCGGCCCGCTCATGGCGGTCGGTCTTTATGAAATGAGCCGCCGCTATCAGACAGGTGAGTCGCTTAATCTGAAAGGCGTGGTGCTGGTGCAAACGGCCTCGCCCATTCATCTCTTCTATGTGGGGTTCTTGCTTTTATTTGCGCTTATGGTTTGGTCGCGCATCGCGCTTATGCTTTATGCGCTATTTATCTCCGGCACCTATCTACCGCTTTCCGCTTTTGCCGAATTTGTTTTTGAAACACCGCAAGGGCTTTCCATGTTGGTGGTTGGCACAGCCATTGGTGGCATTATTGCTTTTGCTATTTTTGCCATGACTGCCTTTGCGGTTCCCTTATTGATGGATCGCAATATGGATGCACTTGAAGCCGTTGTTCGCAGCATTCAAGTTATCTTCAAAAACCCCGTCCCGATGATGATATGGGCATGGTTGATCGCCGGATTATTGGCGATTGGCACGGCGACGGGATTTTTAGGGTTGATCATCATCTTCCCATTACTGGGGCACGCCACTTGGCATGCCTATGATGATTTATTTGGCGCCATTAAGCGTTAAGACCGCTCGTCATCATCGAGATCATCATCGAGCAAAATACGATTGGCGGCGCCGTCAAGGTCTTCATATTGTTTGGCCTTAAGCGACCACATGAAAGCGGCAAGGCCAAGCCCGCCCAAAAACAGCGCAACCGGTATTAGAATCAGCAAATTCGTCATAGCACCATTTCCCTCATGCCCTTATCTGCTCTTAATGCGTAAGGCATTCAAGATTACTATAAGCGAAGAACCGGACATGGCCAATGCGGCGATTAATGGGGTTACAAAACCCGCCATTGCCAAAGGTGCTGCAACAAAATTGTAAAAAGCGGAAAAAGAGAAGTTTTCTAAAATCCGCCCCCGGGATTGGCGCGCTATTTGATAGGTTGCGCTGACGGGCCAAAGGGATTGCCCTTGAAATACAAAATCTGCTGCCGATTGCGCCGCTTCGGCGGCCGAGCCGGGCGATAATGCCACATGGGCATGGGCAAGAGCGGGCGTGTCGTTTAAGCCATCCCCCACCAGCGCCACGACCTCCCCCTGCTGGCTGGCTTCTTCAATGCGCGTAATTTTTTCTTCTGGCGTCATGCCCGCATAGCAGACATCAATGCCGGCTTTTTCGGCAACGCTTTTTACCGCCTGCTCGCGATCCCCTGATAACAGCATTAGTTTTAAGCCTTGGCGTTTTAAATTATCCATGACCTTGCGAACATCCGGGCGCAAAATATCTTCAAACTTCAAGGCTTTCGGTTTTTGATTTTCAATCCGTAACCACGAGATTGAATAATCGTCGCTTATATTTGTATTTTCTGCATTGGCAAAATCAGCCCGGCCCAGACGAACGTCTTGGCCATTGACCACACCTCTAATCCCCATGCCTGCTACTTCCTCGGCATTATTGGCAACAGGCCCGGCCCCGCAGGCTGCCAGAATCGCCTTGGCTATGGGGTGGCGACTGGCGCGGGCGAGTTGGGCAAGAATTTCTTTTTCAGAAGCGGTAAATTCATTTTCATTGATCCAGCGCATTTTTCCAAGCGTCAAGGTGCCGGTTTTATCGAAGGCTACCATGGTTATTTTTGCCAGACGCTCCAGAGCATCGCCGCTTTTGACCAATATGCCGCGCTTGAATAGACGACCCGTAGCGACAGATTGCACCGCCGGGGTTGCAAGCCCCATGGCGCAAGGACAGGTGATGATTAAAACCGCAATGGCATTCATCAGCGCTATGCGCAAGCCACCATCAAGAATGAAATACCAGCCCAAAAAGGTGATTGCCGCCAATGTGTGAACCACGGGCACATAAAGCTTGGCGGCCTTATCGGCCAGTCGCACAAATTTGCTTTTGCTTTGCTGTCCTGCCTCAACGAGACGGGCCAGTTCTGCAACAAAGGATTCCTGCAGGCGGGCTTTGGCTTCTACTACCAATTTATGTGAAATATTGACAATGCCCGAATGCAAGAGGTCTCCTTCCTGCTTTAAGGCAGGCGCGCTTTCGCCATTGAGTAGCGAAAGGTCCATATCAGAGCGGCCTTCGACAATCACGCTATCAACAGGAACGCGATCACCGGGCATCAATAATATGCGGTCTCCGGGGGTGATGTCTTTGGCTTGCACCGCGATTACATGGCCGTCTGATTGTAAAAGATTAGCGGATATGGATTGCAGGGCGATTAAATCCTTTGCTGCCGAGCGGGCGCGATTGCGCAGATTATGATCCAGCCAACGGCCTATGAGCAAGAAGAAGAGCAGCATCACGGCGGCATCAAAATAGGCATGGGGCCCATGATTGAAAGTTTCAAACAGGGAAAAAACAACTGCCAAAATCACCGCCAGTGAGATCGGCACATCCATATTGGCGCTACCGGCTTTAAGGGCGCGCAAGGCTGAAGAGAAAAAGGGCTGGCCCGCATAGGCCACAGCCGGAATGGCAATAATCGCCGAAACCCAATGCATCAGGCCGCGGGTGGCAGTGCCCATTTCCCCATCACCCGAGGCCCAGACCCCAACCGAAAGCAACATGATATTGGCCAAAGCAAACCCGGCAATGGCCATTGATTTTAAAAGCTTGCGTCCATATTGATCTTGCTCACGCTCACCGGCTTCGGGATCAAATGGTACGGCGCGATAGCCAAGGGCGGCAATTTTTTCCGTGATGAGCGCTGGCTGCAAATCCCCTTGCCAGACAATATGTAATTTACCTGAGGACAGATTCAGTCGCGCTTCTTTGACGCCGGGAAGGGATTTTACCCCCCTTTCAATTTTTCCAATGCACCCGGCGCAGCGTGCGCCAAAAACGGCAAGTTCCAGAAAACTTCCCGATTCATTTTGTTGGACATAGGCAGCCGGATCAATACTGTTGAGCCGATCATCGGCAGGCGCAGGACCGTTCTTCATCAACTCATCTTTGTCCAAAACTATTTCAGCCATAGTCGTTTTCTGACAACCAGCTTCTCGCCCGAGGGAGCTGTGCCGATGACTTCCATCTGCCAACTTCCTTCAGCCAGTCCTTGAGTTATTATCTGATAGTGACCCGGTTTGATTTCTTGCATTTTAATGATCCGGTCCTCGCGGTCGGTTGTCGGGCGAAAAATCCTTAAGGATAAATCCAGGCCGCGAACTTCCTTGCCGCTTGCATCCATGATTTGAAGAGTAATCTGTGTTTTTTCAGCAGATAATTCCTCGCCCTCTTGCAATATAAAATGCCAGCCAAGCGCCTCTTGCGCTTCGCGCTCTGCGAGGGTTTGATTATAATGCAGGCCTTGCATATAGGATTTCTTTTGATCTTCTCCCGGAAATGTTTTCAAAGCCAAGGTCATCAAAATTCCATTGGCGGCAAATATGACGCCAAAGAACAAAAACAGGGCGATCAATACATGCTTGCCGGTAAAGCCGGATGGTTTGTGCTTTTTGGTCATCTGTCCCTACCTATCAATGTCAATTCTTTTACAATGGTCTCGCCACTATCAATTTGTGTCAATTCCAACTTGATGTCTCGATCACCCGCTTGATATGTTTCAGCCGGTAGCGTCAAAAACATTCTTGTCTTTTGCATCTCCTCGCCGGCAATCGATAATGTTAAAAGATTATCAACGACTTCATAGCCAATCGCTGCGGTTTTCAAACCTTCCGGCCCCGTAATTTTTATAGCAAATTCGGTTTCCTGCGGGTTTTTATTTAATATGGAAACCGTGATGGCATTGCGGATACTGCCATCGGATAAAACCGTATAGGCTGGCGCTCGATCGCGCTCCACGGTTAACTCAACAAAATCTCTATTACTAAGGCCATAAGCCATGATAGCAGAAACAATGATGATAAGCACACCATAAAAAATTGTTCGTGAACGCAATAATCGCGGAAGCCGGTGGCTATTGCCTTTGCTGCCCTCGCGATAATCACTGCCATAGGCAATCAATCCCAGAGGCCTGTCAATTTTTTTCATAATATCATCGCAGGCATCAATGCAAAGCCCGCAATTAATACATTCAAGCTGGTCGCCATCGCGAATATCTATGCCCATGGGACAGGCGGCGACACAGGCCTTGCAGTCAATGCAATCCCCCCGGCCTTCCCAGCTTTGGTTCTTTTTATGCTTGCCGCGCGGTTCCCCGCGACCAAAATAATAGCCGATGGAAAATGTTTCTTCATCGGTCATCGCCGCCTGAATGCGCGGCCATGGGCACATATAGACACAGACCTGTTCGCGCATAATGCCAGCCAGCGTATAGGTGGTGAATGTCAAAATGGCGATAAACAGATAGGCCGTCATGGGGGCCGTGCCGAGAAACAGGTTTTTGATGACCGTTGGCGCGTCATGGAAATATAAAACCCATGCGCCGCCAGTCATCGCCGCTATCAGGAGCCAGATGCTGTGCTTGATAAGTTTTTTGGTTATTTTTTCGACGTTCCATTTCTGCTTGGC
>WFQB01000053.1 GCA_015487305.1 Parvularculaceae bacterium
ATCCTGTACCAGAATGGGGGTCACGGGCGGGCTTTGCAAAAAATCCAGCAATGCCATCAGGCGACACTCATGAAAGCCGGTCGCGGTTTTGCCGCGCCAAGACGAAACCCTTCCGGGCCAATCGCGCATCGGGTCGGCTTAGAAGACAGAACCCGCCCAGCAATGCGGGCAATATCCACCGGTAAAATCTGCATCGCTTTTTCCAAAGCATGATTAGTATCAATGAAATGCCCATAGAGAAATTGTTGATCTACTGCCCGCTCCAGCCGCGCTTCCGGATCTTCATGGATTTCTGTCAAGGCAAAGCGATATTGCGCCTGCGCCCGCATTAATTCCTGTGGCGCTGGTCCGTGCGCAGCAAGGCGCAGAAGTTGTTCTTCCACAAGGTTTTCAATCTCGGCGGCCTTTTCCATATCCGCCCCCACATAAACCCCCATAAGACCGGTATCCACATAGCTTTCGTCAAAGGCTTCAACGCTATAGGCAAGGCCTTTTTCTTCGCGCAAAATCTGGAACAGGCGCGAGGCATGGCCCCCACCCAAAATATCCGTCAACAATCGCAATCCCATGCGATCCTTATCGCCCCAGGCCATGCCCTCATAGGCGAGACAGAAATGCAGCTGATCAATATCGCGCCCGGCGCTATCGCTGCCGCCCTGATAGGCCGCCGGCAGCATGGCATCTCGGGTTTGTCTTTCCATATCCCCAAACAGATTTTTGGCTATTAAAAATATCCTATCCGGATCCACCGCCCCGGCCGCCCCAAGAATCATATTTTCCGGCGTGTAATGGGTTGCAATAAAATTGCGCAAATCATCCGGCGTTTGAGAGCGAACAGAAGATGGCGTCCCCAAAATAGGCCGCGCCAACATCGAGCCTGCAAAAGCATGGGCCTGAACCATTTCAAACAGGCTATCATCGGCATCATCTTTGGCTTCTGCAATTTCCTGACAGATAACATCCTGCTCTTTTTTAAGATCGCCCTCGTCAAATTTGGGATCGCGCAAAATGTCGCCAATGATTTCAGCGGCAATGCCAACATCCTTGCCCAGCACATTGGCCGTATAGGCGGTTTCATTATAACCGGTTTCGGCATTGATCTCGCCACCGGCATTTTCAATGGTCTCAACGATTTGTCTGGCGCTGCGGCTTTGCGTGCCTTTAAACGCCATATGCTCCAGCAAATGCGCCATGCCATGCTCGAACAATTTTTCATGGCGCGTGCCCACATCCACATAAACCCCGACCACCGCCGTCTCCACATGGGGCGACGGATCAACGACAATGCGAAAGCCATTGGGCAGGGTTTCTAAAATCGGGCTTTGATATTTCATGTAAGCTTCTGGCTCATGCTGGCTGCGTTGGTTTAGCGTGTTGGCGAATAAAGGATTTCACTTGGTCTAAATCATTCGCAAGATTTGTGCAAAATTCTTGGCGCTCCATCAACCCGCCAAAGCTTGCGGGCAAAATAGGCGTCTGCCCGGTGGCGGCCTTAACCAGTTCGGGAAATTTTGCCCCATGGGCGGTTGCAAGGGTGACAACACTATCGCCAATAGCGCGTGAACGGCGTAATTTTTCCATAGCCACAAGGCCAACTGCCGTATGAGGGTCCACCAATAAATCATAATCCTCATATATGGCGCGCATTTTCGCGGCGACCTCTTCTTGGCTGGCACTGGCCGCGGTAAATTTGCGTTTGATATTTTGCAGGGTCGCCGGGCATATTTCAAACCCCTCCCCGCGCCCAAGCGCCGCCATCCAATTTACTATCTGCTCACTGTCACGCCCGGATTCTTCAAACAACAGCCGTTCGAAATTACCGGGATTGCCAATATCCATGGCAGGCGACGAGGTGGCGATGGTTTTGCGCGCCCTATATTGGCCATCGGACAACATATCCGTCAGAAGATCATTGTCATTATTGGCAATACCCAGCATCGCCACTGGCAGGCCAATTTGCGCCGCGCAATAGCCGGCAAAAATATCGCCGAAATTTCCCGTGGGCACAACATAGGTCAACGCCCGATTGGGCGCGCCCAGCGCCACCGCCGAAATGATAAAATAAACCATTTGCGCCAATATGCGCGCCCAATTAATCGAATTGACCGCACTGACTTTTAAGGACCGCCGAAAACCATCATCGGCAAACATGGCTTTGACCATGGCCTGACAATCGTCAAAATTCCCGTCAATGGCGATATTATAGATATTGGGCGCGTTGACCGTGGTCATCATCCGCCGCTGCACATCAGATAGACGATCTTTGGGGTGAAGAATAAACACATCCACCGCATCGCTGCCCTTAAAAGCATGAATCGCCGCCGCGCCTGTATCACCAGAAGTAGCGGCAATAATCGTGCGGCGCTCCCCCTTGCTCTTCAACACATAATCAAAAATCACTCCAAGCCATTGCAGAGCAATATCCTTAAACGCCAAAGTTGGGCCATGGTGCAATTCCAAAAGCCAATCCGTGCCGGATAATTGATAAAGCGGGGCCACCGCCTTGTGGCGAAAGCTGCCATAGGCCTGATTGAGGCTATTGCGCAAAACGGCTTTTGGAATATCACTGCCGGTAAAAAGCCCGATAATTTCTGTCGCCGCTTCACTATAGGAAAGGTCACGAAAACGGCGCAAATCCTCGCGAGAAATTTCCGGCCAGACCTCCGGCATATAAAGTCCGCCATCATCGGCCAGCCCGGCGAGAAGAACTTCAGAAAAGGTCAGGCTTTTGGCCTGCCCCCGCGTGGAAATATAGCGCATGGGTCTATCCGTTCTGGTCAGAAAAAAAACTAATCACATAAAAGAAATTTATTATCCATCAGCGCGCCGATAATAGTATGATTATTGGTGCGCACAGCCACTGTCGCCGCCGAAAGCTCGCTGCCATCATTTTGGTAAAGCAAAACCGGATCACCAACAATCTCGCCGCTATCATCAAAGCGCAAGGCCATAATCTGCGATGGCGCTTTTTGCGACAAAGGTCTGGCTATATGGGCTGACAGGGTAAAAGGCTTGGGGTGCGCACCAATGATGAGAGAGCCATCCTCACGCCAAGAAAAATTATCCGGAAAGGTTTCAAGTGGAACGCGGCGCACAAATGTTAAAATGCCATTGTCCGGATTGCGATCATAAAGAGAGATCGCCTTGCCTGCCGTCTCGGCGACAATCAGTCTTTTGCCCTCATTTGTAATCGCAAGACCATTGGCAAATTTTAGCCCATTGGCCGCCCGCCCCCAGGAATTGCCGTCAAAATAATATATCTCACCACCGCCCCAGCCAAGCAGAAACTGGACCTGTCCCAAAAGGCTATTGCGCCCGACGGCAAGATCATTGCTTACATAAAATTCCCGTGGACCAATGGCGATAATATCATTGGGACTAGTGAGGCGCGGCTCGGTAAAGCGCTCTTTCAAAAGCAAATCACCATTTTCGGCAATGTCATAAAGCAGAACCGAATTGTCATGACCATTGACCACAAAGAGCCGATGGTAATCCCCCTTCTCGTAAAGACTAATCCCGAGGGGTTCAAATTGTAGCGGCAAGCCACCAGTGCGATCATGCCAATTAGAAGAAAGCAAGGGGTCGGTCATATCAAAGCCCATAATCACCCCGCGCACATCCCTGCCATCCAGATGACGGTTTTTTAATTGTAATTGGCGATCAAAAGAGGAGACATAGACAAGATTACCGCTGGCATTGGCCTCCATATCCTCCGGGCCGGCAACCCCAACCACCGCCTCGCAACTCATAGCGGGTCCGGGCTCTAGAGCGTCAAATATATTAAGCCGCAAAGCCCCAAAGCCAGCCAGCCCAGCGACCAGAATCAAGCCCCCACCAAGTCCAAAAATTGTTTTACGCATTAAAATCACCGATCTCCCCATTTGCAGCTACTACCCTTAAACCAGCACCCCCATTGGGGCAAAGGCCCAAAACTTCACATTTTCCTGCTCTTGCCGATGATTTCTCGTGAATCAGGGCGATTTTGCTGTTGATTTTCCACGCTGGCCCGCCTATCACCCCGTTTCAATTCGAATTTACGGGGTTTTCCCATGAAAAAAGACATTCATCCAGACTATCACATGATCACGGTCACCATGACCGATGGTACTGTATTTCAGACCCGCTCCACCTATGGCAAGGAAGGCGATTCTATCAATCTCGACATTGATCCAGCCTCCCATCCAGCTTGGACTGGCGGTCCGCAGAAATTGCAGGACAAGGGTCGGGTTTCTCAGTTCAACAAGAAATTTGGCAATTTCGGCATCTAGGCTGAGCTATCTTTCCAAAACATTTTTAAAAAGCCCGCCCATTGAGGCGGGTTTTTTATTGCCGCCGCAATGCGTTCGCTACGGCCTTTCTGCACACGCCATTGTGAACTTTTAAAACCCTTAAATCTTACAAGCTTGATGGAGATCAACTCACCCGATACCTATCTTTGGAATGGTAAACAGGTGAGTATAAGAAGATTAGATATGCGGGTGATGGCAATGTTCCATCGGGTCATATATTTTCATGTTCTGTAAGGAACTACCCCCAAACCACCATATCGCATCGAATACATTTTCGAATGAGGTCCGCTCTCAATACATCATTGAGAACGTTGGCGGGCTTGCGTTCAAAATATGGGCTGCATTTTAAAATGAGGGAGGGTTTTAGCCATGTATGAAATTTCAGCTAAATCATCATCTATTTCTCTGACCAAAGCACTAATGCTATCAACCGCCATGGCGCTCAGCCTTTCTTCTGTAGCACTGGCAAATGGGCAGGAAGATGTTGATGGCGCAACCGTCTCTGTCGAAGAATATCAGGCACTGAAATCAGAAATTGAGATCATGCGTGCGGAAATCGCCGAAATGAAAAAGCTGATAAAGGAGCAACAAAAAACTGCCCCAGCAAAGTCTGCGGTAAATAATGTCGTACCGATCAATTCCGGCTCGCAGGCAAGAACCGTGAGCACCACTGCGCAAGAACCACAAGTCACTAAAGAAGAATTTCAAAAGCTCAAAAAGCAGGTGAGAAAAATAGACAAAACCGCCAAAAGCGCTGAAGAGTGGAAAAATACCAACTCCACTGTCCACCTTTCTGGTTATGCGTCTGCGGGTTATGCCAGCAATGATGGGGGTGACGGGCGTTTCAATCAGGCGCAATTCGCCCCGATTTTCCATTACCAGTATAAAGACCGCGTCCTGCTGGAAGCAGAGTTGGAATTTGAAGCTGGCGAAGATGGCTCAACAGAAATTGGTATGGAATATTTGACCATTGACCTGCTGCTCAATGACTATGTCACACTGATAGCCGGAAAATTCTTAAGTCCGGTGGGTCAATTCCGGCAAAATGGACACCCAAGCTGGATCAACAAGCTGCCCTCCGCCCCATCCGGCTTTGGTCATGATGGCGCAGCCCCCAGCGCTGAGATGGGGCTGCAATTGCGCGGTGCCATTCCCATGGGCGACAGCGATATGCGGGCAAATTACGCCGTCTATGTCGGTAATGGCCCTGAACTGGAAACCATCACCGTTGGGACAGAAACCGAAATCCACGGTATCAGCAGCGAGGGTTTTGCCGCCGACGAAAACAACGGCAAAGTTGTCGGTGGCCGTGTGGGATTCATCCCCGTACCAAAACTGGAAATGGGCGTTTCCGGCGCTACCGGAGATATTGCCATCATGGGGGAAGACAATAGGTCCTATAATGTTCTCGGCGCTGATTTCACCTATCAGGTCGATAAATTTGATTTCCGCGGCGAATATATTCAACAGGAAGTTGGCTCGCTGGTAGGCAGCATCGTCCCCGATGCATGGAAAACCAGCACCTGGTATGTGCAGGGCTCTCGTAAACTTCCCAATAATTTCGAAGGCGTTGTAAGATATTCCGACTTCGATTCACCCGATCCCGATCAGGCACAAAAACAATGGGCTATCGGATTAAATTATTTATTTGCCCCGCAGGTCATTGCCAAAATAGCCTATGAGGTAAATGATGGCCTTAGTGGCGCGGCAAATGACGAAAACCGCTGGATGGCCCAGCTGGCTTATGGATTTTAAGGAGAGTGATCATGAGACGCAATTCCATTATTCCAATATCCACATTAATCATTGCCCCTCTCTTATCAGCAATGATCTTTATCATCACACCGGTTGACGGTCGCGCATTTGAAATGCAAGCCGCCACCGAAAATACCAAAAGCGAAAATGCTGCACCTGAAAAAAGTCAGGAAGGCGATTTTGCCCGCGGTGCAAAATTATGGGCCGATCGCTGTGGCTCCTGTCACAATATACGCGACCCAAAAGACCTGACCGATAGTGAATGGGAAGCCACTGTAACCCATATGCGCATTCGCGCCGGCTTGTCCGGTCAGGATGCGAGAGACATTTTAGCCTTCCTGCAAAAAAGCAACTAAGTGAGAAAAGTCATGAAATATATTGTTCCTGCCATCATTGCCTTAACTGCCCTTCCTGTCATGGCCTTTGCCGCTATGCCGCTCATGACTTCAGGGGATAATGACCGGGGAGAAGAAGTCTATCAGGAAACCTGCATCGCCTGTCATGGGGCAGATGGCAGTGGCGCTCTGCCCGGCATCACGCCAGACTTTACCGCCCCGGATGGTCCCTTGTCCAAAAGCGATGAGGAACTGATGACAAATATCATTGAAGGTTTTCAAAGCCCCGGCTCACAAATGGCCATGCCACCTTTGGGCGGCAATGACGATTTGACCGAAGAAGATGTTCAGGCAGTGATTGATTATATGAAAGACGAGTTTCTCGACGATTAGGGCTCAGAAGCTACGGCATAACCTCTGACAATAAAAACCCACTTCCTTCGAAGTGGGTTTTTTTATTTGCTATCAGATTACAGAAACCTTCCCAACCCCTCTTTACATTTATTCTAATATGAGATTATTCTAATATATTGGCGAAATTTTAGCCGAAAATGTTCATTTTTATCCTGCGGGGAGAGTAAAGTGCTGAAAATTCAAAAGATTATCGCGTCAGGCTTGGTATTATTGGCGCTTTCAGCCTGTGGCGGCGGTGGCGGTGGCGGCACCACGACACCTCCACCCCCGGCCAATGCTGCCCCTGTTGTGGCCAGCGCCAATGCCAATCAGTCAGGCGTGGTTGGGTTTGATTTCAGCTATGATGCCTCGCAAGGGGGAGCGACCTTTACCGACCCCGATGGCGACACCCTCACCTATAGCGTTGTGTTCTCCCCGGCGGATATAGGTTTGACCGCCAATGGCGCCACCATTACCGGGCGGCCTTCAAAATTTGTCGATATCACCGTAACCATTACCGCCAGTGATGGCAAAGGCGGCAGCGCCAGCAATAGTTTTTCTATTTTTGTTGATGTTGAACAAACCGCCGTGCTGGCCAAATTTGGTGGCCGTATTGATTTGAAAAACCTGCCTGATTATGAAAGCTTTTCACCCCCTTCTTACATCACCAAATTTAACGATGGCGGCAATCCCGTCAGCGATGCAGGGGCTATATTAGGGCGGGTTTTATTTTATGACACAGCTCTGTCCATTGATGATACGATTGCTTGCGCCTCTTGCCATGTGCAAGCCAATG
>WFQB01000054.1 GCA_015487305.1 Parvularculaceae bacterium
GATAGTGATAAAATCATCGCCATCAATATTGGTGCACATTTTAATCCGGATATCTTCTTTATTATCAAGATTCCATGCCGAAGCATGACAAACAACCTCTTTACCTTCCGGCTTGACGATCATGGAGCGCTCCCAGAATGTGTCCGGCAAAGGCGCAAAGCCAAGCGATGAGAAAAAGTCCTCACCGGTCTCCACCATTTTAATTTCGGTAAAGCCTGCATCTACCAGCAGCTTATCAAGATCAACTGATGTCGCTTCGGGGAAATTATCCGGCTTCACATCATCATAAAGAGCGCCCCAAGACTGCGCCCACATATTGCCAAGCAAGTCAGCGCGAATGGGTTGATCCAGCGGCACAACCTCATCGCCATATTTTTCATTGAGCTTATATTTCACATGGCATTGCAACTGCACATAAAGCGGCTTCACCTGCTCCCATAAACGATCGGTCTCGGCAACAAAATCATCGGGGTCCATATCATAGCCGGAGCGCCACATAGCGCCGGTATCCGCATAGCCAAGCTCGCGTGCGCCCTCATTGGAAATGGCCACCATTTCCGCATAATCATCGCGCATCCCCTTGGTGGCAGCGCGCCATTTGGTCCAAACCTCTTCCAGCTTATCCGCATCATCAAGCGAACGCATGAGCAGCTCGGTTTCATTTTGCGGCACCTCTTCCCCATCAATGGTAATTTTACCCTTGGAATAGGCCGAAGAAAGCCCGGTATTAATATTGGCCAGACGCTCCGCCGCGCCTTCGGTTGATGGGGCTGGAATGGTGATCCCCCCGCGTAAAACATCAATCTGGCGCTGCATATCATCGGGCAAATCCATGTCTTTGAATTTCTTAGTGGCATTGGCCAGATCCACCAGCTTTTTGGTAACTTCCGCATCCACTTCCGCCATGGCCGCCGCATGTTCATCGGTAATATCTGTGGCATAGGTCCAGCTCACCTGCGCGGAACGGGCAAATAATTCATCAAGCTCGGCTTCTGTCTCGCTTAAAAACGTCTCCACATCTGCAAGGCTCGGTCCAGCCTCTTCACTTGAAACTTCCGGTGCTGCCGGTGTTTGTGGTGTGTCCGGTGTCGCCTCTTCCTTGGAACAGGCCGCAAGCGCCAATATTGACAACGAGCCCAGCAATAGGCCGCGCAGGCTTGAATGAGTGGTCATGACTTTTTTCCTTTTTTGCAAATCATTCCTAAAGATACCCGAAACCTTAAGTCCCCAACCCCCTTAAGCTCGCGGTCTCAATTGTGATGGCGCGAAACTACCACCCAAGCCAAAACAATGCAAAGCACGGGCTTTGCCCAATATCATAAGACAGGGTAAAAAATAAAAAAGGACAGGAAAATAAGGGGGTTAGAACGAGTTTAAATTTTTTCCGAAAGGCGAATCGCCGCGTGACAGCCGGTTTGAATAACCGCTTTTAGAACCCCGTAAAAAGGCGTCTGCTCGGCCCCCTCCTCAATCGCGGTTTGCTTATGGGCAACCTCGTCGTCGCGAAATTCAAGAATGGTTTTCTTTAATTGAGGCTCGGCATCGCCCAATTCTTCGGCCTGCGCGGTGTAATGTTCTTCGATCACTTCCTCAACAGCGCTGGTGCAGGCCATAGCCGCCTTTTCGCCCATCAAAGCCGTTCCCGCCCCAAGGGCAAAACCGGCAATATTCCAAATCGGCGCAAACAAGGTCGGGCGCGATTTATGCTCAGCGATCAGCCTGTCGAAAGTTTCCAGATGATGATGCTCGCTCTCTTCCATTTCTTTTAGCAAAGCCGAAAGCCGCGCCTTATGGGGCAAGGCATCAAATACCGCGCGCTGGCCTTTATAAATCTGCACCGCGCCATATTCCCCCGCATGGTCAACACGGACCATCTCCCGAATGCGCTTTGTGCGCGGGCCGGGTTTATTGCGGATAATATCAGGCGTTTGTCTCATGGGCTTCATCTTAAGTTTTTTCTACGCAAAATTCAAACGGATGGCGCTTTATGCTTTTCGCAGGCCAAAACGGGCAAAACCCGCAAACATCATCCCCGCAAGACCAAGACTGATAAGACCATTCCATCCGGCCATGGAAATACCAAACAGGCTCCATGGCACATCGGCACAGGAAGGGCCAATATTCACCTCGCCTATATCAAGGCTGAGGCCACCATTATTGATGGTTTCAATATTGCCCGCCGCACAGGCCGCCGGGCCGGGCCACCATTTCCACTCAACGCCCACATGATAAAAGGCAAGGCCGGTGCTATAAAGATAAACAAGCGCCAGCAATAACAAGCCATAAACCAGCCAGCGCGGATTGCGTCGCAGCCCGCTCACCGCCATCAGCGCCAAAGCCAAACTCCCACCGGCCCAATGCAGTTCGCGCTGATCAAGGCATAAAATACAAGGCGTCATATTGCCAAAATTTTCAAAAGCATGGGCCGCCGCCAGCGACGCAGCGCTAACCACAAAGGCCAGCACATAAAGCCGCATGGGCGAGCCCGTCAAAGCATCAAAAAACTTGGCAATAAAAGTCATGGTCGTCCTTTAGGGTAATAGCCTAGCCAAACTTCGCCATCAGCCAATCTTTGACAAAATAAATCGCCTCGGCGCCGAAAAATACCAACAAAAACACCCAAAGCAGACCAATAGCAAGCCCCAATAAGATCAATAATCCATCGCGCTCAATCAAACCAAGAGCCGCAATCGCCACCCCAATCCCCGGCGTGGTATTGGTCAACGGCAAGGGCACTAATATGGAAGCAATGGGTATCAGCAATAACGCCCCGACAATCTGCCCGCCTTTACCATCCGTAAGCGCCGTCAACCGTGGCCGCGCCAATTTTTCAAACCAGCCAAGATATTTCGCCGCCCGCTCCACGGTGTTTTGCATAACGGAAATAGGAAATTCCCGCTGGCTCAGTTTTTGCGGCAGCCACGGGCTTGGCCGCCCCAAGGCCAATTGCCCCGCCAGCGCCAACATTGGCAAAGCCACAATCTGCGGCAATAAATAGATAAAGGGTAAGGTGCAAGGCAGGGCCAGCAAAAGCAGCATCATCCCATAAGCACGCTCGTCCAGCCCATCAATAAGATCGCCCAGACTGGCCTTAAGCCCCACCTTGCCGCCCTCCTCCATTGCTGGCTCGGCACCAGCACGAAAAGTCGACTTTTGCGCCAATTCCCCCAGCAAGGCCCGCAACCTGTCAGTCGCGCCAAGATGGATGTCGTCATGATAGGAATCTTCAGCCATAAACTCTCTTTAAGGGGTTCTTTATTCGTCTTGCCTTTGCCCTATCTAGCGCTGTTGTCTTGCCAATGTCTTGCCAAAATCATGGTTTTTTCGAGAATTTTCCCCTCCAGCCCGGTACACAGCCCCAACATGGCTTGACGCTGGCCCATGCTTGCGGCAAAAGTCGGCGCTCTTTTAAGGCGCAAGAAACAAGCCCTTAAAGGCCCCTGTGGCGGAATTGGTAGACGCGCTGGATTCAAAATCCAGTTCTTTCGGGAGTGTCCGTTCGAGTCGGACCAGGGGCACCATCCGCTTTCGCTAATTTTGCCGAAGGCAAAATATAGCTACAGCGCGATTAGCGCTGGAGCGTGCGAAACGGATGCCGCGCTGTAGCGCAGCGAAAGCGGGCTATTTCCATGAGATATGTCTACATACTTCAAAGCATTGATAACCCCGATAGATTCTATACCGGCCTGACAGATGATCTTAAGAAAAGGTTGGATGATCACAATCGTGGAAAATCAATCCACACTAATAAGTTCAGGCCGTGGAAAATAAAGACCTATGTCGCCTTTGATGACCCCCAAAAGGCTGAGGATTTCGAAAAATTTCTGAAATCCGGCAATGGTCGTGTTTTCTCGGATAAACGCCTTTAGGTATTTTTTTACCTCGCGGCAATTCGCGGCGCGTAGCGCCTCCGGCGGGGCGGCGACCAAATCACTAAAAAGCGGCGCCGGGGCTGTGGTCACAGCCCTACAAGGTTTGGGTTTTGTCTTTAATTTTACTATTTTCAACAGGAGATCGCTCATCCTGATG
>WFQB01000055.1 GCA_015487305.1 Parvularculaceae bacterium
CACCCCAAGCACCAGCCAGAAAGTCACCAGCGCCGTTACCAGCGTTACCCCCTCGCGAATATTAGGGTGCTTGTCGGCAAGCATGATGCCAAACATGCCCATGAGCGGCACGGCCAGCGCATAGATGATAGAAATTTCAGGAGCAAAAGGCGCAGCAAAAAACATGATCTAAAACGCCTCCCCGCTATCAACCCCAAGCAGCGTTGCGGCAGCTTTTTGCGCAATGGCAATCACCGGCTGGGCTTGCAAACCAAAATAAATATTGGCCCCGACCATAATCCACAACATTAAGCGCATCATCAAAGGCGGCGCGGCGATATTGCGGGCAAAAGGGCCCTCCGTCGGCACCGGCTCCAGCATCACCTTGATAATCCGCATCATATAAACAACTGCCAGCAAAGAACTCGCCAAAATCAAAAAACCAGCAATGATTTCCATAGTGCCGCCTTTGGCAAACACCGCGCTTAACAAGGCATATTTAGAAACAAAGCCAACCGTTGCAGGCACACCTACAAGGCTCAAACCCGCCACAACAATACCCCAGCTTGTCCATGGCATGCGCGTGGCCAAGCCTTGAAAGGCCCGTAATTGATGGGAGCCAAGACGCAAGACCACAATACCAACGGCCATGAACAGAGCCGCTTTAATAAAGGCATGATTGACCACATGGATAAGGCTCGCCGCAACGCCATCTACCGTGCCCAGCGAAATACCAAGCAGCATGTAACCAATTTGCGCCACCGAAGAATAGGCCAATAGCATTTTGACATCATCTTGGAACACCGCCGCCAAAGAGGCGATAAACATGCCGGCAATACCAAGCACTAGGAAGAAGTCGAGCGCCACCCGCAGGAATGGAAAGTCAAAGCCAAATACGGTGAACAAAAACCGCAACATGATATAGACCGCAACCTTGGTCGCCGTCGCCGCCAAAAATGCGGTAATTGCCGAAGGCGCATAAGTATAAGCTGGCGGCAACCATAAATGCAGGGGCAGCATGGCAAGCTTCAGCCCCAGCCCGGTGATGATAAAGGCAAAGGCCGCTTTGACGAGACGATTATCCTGTCCCGCAAGACGCTCATGCAAATCAAGCATATTCAGTGTGCCTGTGGCCTGATAAAGAAGGCCAATACCGATGACAAAGAAAGTCGCGCCAATCGTGCCCATGACAAGATAGTTAAACGCCGCGGTCAGCGCCCGCCGATCGCGCCCGGCGCCCATGGCCACCAGCGTATAGGTCGCCAGCGAAGATACTTCCAGAAACACAAATACATTAAACGCGTCCCCGGTCATAGTAACGCCGGTGAGACCCGCCAGACATAATAGCAGCGCCGTATAAAAGCCCGGTGTTTGGCTGTGATTAATTTCATCACGCACCGAATTATAGGCATAGGGAAAGACCACAGCGGCAATGCCGGTGACCAGTGACAGAACCAGCGCATTGGCAAGGTCGATATAATAAATAATCCCCAAAGGCGCAGCCCAGCCACCCATGGCATAGGTGATCGGGCCGTTGATCCACACCTGCTCCAGCAAGAGCAGGCTTAAACCGAAACTTACCCATGACACCAAGGTCGCCCAAAGCCAGGGCATCCGTCCCGGCGGCATAAGCAGGGCCAGCGGCGCCGCCACAAATGGCACCACAACAGGCAAAGCAGGAAGCTGAGCGAAAAAATCCATACCCTATCCGACGCTCCCGGCTGCTTTGGTTTGCGGGCGACCAAATTCGGCAATATTATCGGCCGCTTCCAGCTCATCTTCTTCAATCGTGCCATAGGCTTCGCGAATACGCACCGCCAAAGCCAGCCCGACCGCCGTTGTCGCAACCCCAACCACAATCGCGGTTAGAATCAAAACATGGGGCAAGGGGTTGGAATAAATAACATCCCCGACATTTGACGGAATAACATTTGGCAGGGTCTCATAGGCAATATTGTCAGACACCGGAAGGCTCGAAGCAGAAGCCGCCATATCCATTCCCATAGGCGCAGAGATAGCCTCAGGGTCCATATTGGGCATATCATGCAGTTCCGGCATGGGTTGCTGGGCCGCCACTTCCGTAGAGCCTTGCTCGCCCATCATGCTGGAAAGATCATTGCTCGGCACCGCATCCCCATCATGAAGGCTACCGCTTTCGCCCCCGGCCTCTTCATGGCCTGCGCCATTGGCCGCATCATAACCGCTTTTGGCCTCTTCCTCATATGCCCCATAACCAGCCTCCCCATGATGACCAGCATTGCCCGTATAAGAAATATGGGTGATTTGCTCTTGCGGCAGCCCTTCTTTTAAGCGCGCTTTATAATCCGCCTTGGTATAAATCGGCGCGGTACCACCTGCAATGCGCGCCATGGAGATATAAAATACAAAAACCGAGGTTTGAAACAGGTTGAGCCCAACCAAAGTTTTCACCAGATTGCCTCTAGAAATAACGATATAAAGACCGATCATCATCAGCATGATGACGACCCAGTAATTATAGCGCTCTAAAATAAAATCCCACATAATCGCCTACCAATCCGCATCGTGAATTTCCGGCTCGCGGCCAGCGAAAAAATAAAAGATGGTCATCATCGCGGAAAACACGGCGACACCAACCCCGAACTCAACCAGTAAAATACCGATATGCTGCCCGGCATTATGATGGGAATCAGGAGCCAACACATAATAATCGAGGAAATTACCCCCCATAAACAGGCCCAACACCCCGGTCAAAGCATAGAGCAAAAGCCCGAACACCATAAAAAATGGCAACACCGTTGGCGGCAATCGCTTTTGCGTTTCTTTAATACCAAAGCCAAGGGCAAACAGGATAAAGGCACTGGCGAAAATCACGCCCGCCTGAAAGCCGCCACCGGGACCATAATCCCCATGAAACTGCACATAGAGGCCAAACAGCAGAATTGGCGCAAATAACAGCTTAATCACCACGCGCAAAATAAGATGCCCCATCATGACGCGCCTCCCTTTGGCGAAGGCGCTTTACCGCCATCATCAAGATTTGGTTTTCCACTTAAATCTTGCGCCTCTTCTTCGCGTCCAACTAATCGCGGCACATCGCGCACCTCCTTGCCGCCACGATCAGAGCCAATCCCAAGCAATAACATAACCGCAAGAGCAGCCGTAAAAATCACCGCAACCTCGCCCATAGTATCAAAGCTGCGATAGGAAGCCAAAACCGTGGTCACAATATTCGGCATGCTAATCTCAACAACCGAACGATCCACATAAGCCTGCCCGACATAGGAATTGGCCGGTGCCGCCGCATCCCCATAGGGTGGCGCATCTAGTGTTGCATAAATCAATGCGCCGCCAACAATCACGCAGACAACAGCTGCCAGCGCCGCATGGCCGGGCGCATAGGGTTTTTCTCGCCGCGCGGTCAGCAACATCGCTGACAGCATCAGTACGGTTGAAATACCGGCCCCCACAGCCGCCTCAGTAAAGGCAACATCAACCGCATCCAGCGCTACAAAAAATGCCGCACTTAAAAAACTGTAGATCCCCGACAACATGACCACCCCAAACAGACGGCGCATACGCAGCATGGCAATGGAGGTGATAACCAAAAGGGTGAGGATTGCCAATTCCACAAAGAAAATTGGCGAAGAAGAGGGATGAAATTCCGTGGCAAAACTTACGGGGTCATTCATTCGGTGCCCCCTTCATGTTGCCCATCTGCGCTTTGCGCTTCCGGCGCGGATTTGGTTTCATCACGATCCGGTGCAATGTCGGAGTGCTTTAAATCTTTGCCAAGCAAAGGATTCAAACCCCCAACCCAAGCCGCATGTGCAATCGAATGGGTCGAAACCGGACTTGTAAACATCAAGAACAACATGATGATCAAAAGCTTCGCTATTAACAACCAATCCCCATCAGCCTGCAAAATCATGCCCCATAAGATCAGATCCGCACCAAGTGTATCGGTCACACCCGACGCATGCATGCGGGTATAAAAATCAGGAAAACGCAATAGACCAAGCGCCCCGGTAATGACAAAGAAACTACCCGCCGCAAACAGGAACAGGCTGGCATAATGAATGAAACTATCCATCCGCTCCCCCATCATTATGGCCATTGCGCAGGCGTGAAGAGATATCACGCATTTGCGGCGACATGGTGCGATAGCCAAAGAATTTCAATATGGCGATGGTGGCGATAAAATTCATCAGCGCATAGAGCAAAGCAATATCCAGAAATTCCGGTCGCCCGGTCAAAAACCCCATCAGCCCAAGCAGCAAAATAGTCTTGGTGCCAACAGCATTACCCGCCAGCACCCGATCATAAAGGCTAGGGCCCAATATAGCCCGGGCCAAGGCGATGACGATGGCAACAATCACCGCAATGGTAGCCGCAACATACATAATCATGCGCCGCCCCCCTCTTTGGCCTTAGTCTTTAGGTTTGGATGCATTGTGCTCTCAACGCGGCAGACCTTGCGCCCCATATCCTCAATGGCGCTGACATCCGCCAAATCTTCGGTCAAAGCATGGATGAGAATATCTTCGCCCAAAAGGTCAACACTAACGGTTCCCGGCGTCAGGGTGATGGAATTTGCATAAGTCGCTTTGCCACTATCACTAATCTGATGCGCTTTTACCCGGATCATTTGCGGGCTTAGGGACATTTTGGGGGACCATACCTGCATGGCGACAATGAAATTGGATTTACCAATCTCAATAAACAACCATAGCCAATAAAAGAAAATCCCCGGCATCACGCTCAAGGGCACGCTATCATCATCCAAAATACCCATATGCAGGGTCAACCACGCGCAAAGCAAGGCGCTAAAAACGCCAAATACCAGCAAGGTCGTTTTGTCGAAATATCCCGACAATAACAGCCAAATGACCATGAGCGCTAAACTCAGGACAATAAACCGACCAGCAATGGAAATCAGGAATTTGACCATGCGTCCCCAAACCAATAATGATTAAGGGTTCAAAATCCCTATTTTCGCGGGAAAATCAACAGTTTTCGGTGGAAATCGACCAAGCGGTTTTAAACAGCTCCCAGATAGGTCGCTTCACCCTCGGTAACTGTTGGGGTGGCCGTGCTTTCAACACTGACGACAGCCTGTAATTCCTTGCGCCAATCCCAATAGCGCAAGATGGTTCGCGCATAATCCCGGGATAGGGTGTCAAACACCGCCAGCAAGTCTTCCTGACGCTCAACGCCAATGACGCGGCTATCGGCATCAGCCATCGCCTCGGCATTTTCAAACAGGGCTGAAAACGCTTTGCGGGACAGCCCTATGCTTTTGCACAATACGGCAAAAGGCTCGCCCATTGGGTCATTAAGAGCGCGTTTTGCCGTTTCCGTGGATATCCCGGCAATTAGCCCCACAACCTCTGACAGATCTTCACTCGGCCCCGCCAGCGCCGCGGCCAGCGTGCGTTCAACCACATCCATACCAACCACCTCGCCATTACGTCCACGGGGGCGATGACGGCGGTCAATCAGCTTTAACGCCTTCAACACAACCGGATCGGGATAATCGGCGCCATAGGCCTCTGCAAACAGGCTTTGCAAGGCATCTTGAATAACGGTGCGGTCTAATGAAAAGCGTGACAAAATAACCTTGCGATGCGCACTCGATAGCCACCAGAACATGACAAACCCATGCTCGGGGCGCAGCTCCGGACGACGGATCAAGCCTTCACGCAATTCCATATCATTTTGCGATTGTAACACCATGCGCACCAAGGTCTGCTCGGTTAAATTTATATCGCGGCATCGCAACAAGCGCTGAAACAAGGCAATTTCATCATAGGAGGCCAAAACTTCCGCAACACCACTGGTCAAATCATCACGATCGACAATCATCATCCTATGTTCCGGACTAATATGGGCTGCTTCGGCCAAAATGGTCTCGCCAACAGGCGTTGCGCTCATCAACAAAGCTTTGGCAATATCGGCTGGTTGCAGGGCCAGATAGCGCACCATGATCTGGGGTAAATCGGCCACCCGTGACAGGCGCTCTGCCACCTCGGCAACCACATCCGCCTCCATGCCGGTCAATGTGGTGATGAGCAAATCCGTAGTAAAAGCGCGCTCATTCCAACCCAGACGCTCTGCCGGTAAAGCAAGAATATCCGCCAAACGTCGAATGAGCGTTTTGCGCGTGGTAACAGCGCTCGGGGTGGCGCTGGCCTGCTCTAATATATCAGCGGCGGAAAGGGCAGTTTGGCTCATGACTTTTAGCGTCCTGTAAGCATGGAGTTCTAAAACTTTTAGCTATCTTATGCGCTCAGGGTTAATGCTTGCTTTCCGCGCCATTAAAGGAACCCTCAAAACACCATGTTTTGCCATCGCCATAGGATGAAATCTAAGTCATAATTCACCGCAAAATGGAGGCATTTATGGAAAGAATAGAAATAGGCACCACCAGAGCTAATAAGGTTTTATTAACCAAAAGCAGCCCCCCTCGGCGCTCACAATGGTCAATAGGGCGCATTGCCCTTGGCATTGGCAGCGCCTTATGGCTCACCGCCTGCGCCGGCTATGACCCGGAGGCCCTGCAGGAAAGTGGCTGGTATTTGCAAGGCTATAATGA
>WFQB01000056.1 GCA_015487305.1 Parvularculaceae bacterium
CTGAGGTGCTTGGCGCAGCCAAGCCTCGAAGGATAGCGGCACTTGTGTCATCACTGAGTAGAAGCTAGGGCTTGAACCCTAGGCACGTTGTGGGGGTGCCAACCTTTTCCACAATAGAAATTAAACACCCCGTTGCCATCCTCTCGCCACGCTGGCGCAGCGGGTCAAGGCTCGCTAATATTCGCACCTCACCGATGAGTCCGGTTTCGTTTTTTAAATCTGTAAGCCGCTTTAGCGAATACCTGGCAGGTTGAGAATTTTCTCATCTCTGGCAATGATTACCTGCTCGCCGCCGGTTACCTTCTCAATCGATTTTTGTCGCGCCGCAAGCCAAGCTTCCGGATCATCAACCCGCAAAGGGGCATCTTCATCAATGATGTTTTTTCCGGCCACACGCCAGAACAAAATACGGTTTGCCAAATCAGCATCTTTATGCACCAGCCCGCCATTTTCCGCGCCCAGTAAGTCGCGAATATTGGCATCAGCATTCAAGGCACCAGCCATACGCAATAAGGTCAACTCGCCATCGGTTGGCGGCTCGGCTGAGCTATCACCAATGATTAATTGCCGGGCCCGTTCAGAGGGTGATAATTCCTGTGGTCGTGTTTCGCCCGGACGCGGTGGCTGCAAGGCATAATCCGGTGGCAGGGTCAGCGGTGCTTTGGTGACAACGGCAAATTCATCGGGAGCATTTCGGCCACCGCCGCCGCCGCCGAGGCTGGAACAGCCGCTGGCCAAAAAAGCCACTGCCGAAACCGCCAGCAAAATACGAATTGGAAATGTCATCTCTCAAGTCTCCAAAGGGAAAAATATCTGTGGCCCGCATATAACCACGTCAGCAGCAGAAAAAAAAGCGGTTAACAGGATATTCATGTGGATTTATTGGAAGACCGACCAGAGCGGGCTTGGCGAACCGCATCAATGATTAGGAAGATAACCCCGACATTGATTGCCATATCAGCAACATTAAACACCCAAGGGAAGTAAGCCCCTGAAAAGTCTAAGAAATCCACGACATAGCCAAACCGCACCCGATCCAGCGCATTGCCCAGTGCCCCGCCAATGATAAATGCTATCCCCATGGCCGTCATCATTCGGCGCTGGCGCGCCAGCCATCGCATCAGAAACAATGCCACCAGGACCGAAAGGGTCGACAAAATAAGGCGCGCCTCTAAGCCACCGGCAAAAAGCCCGAAGCTAATGCCGCGATTTTGCACGAAAGTGAGATCGAAAATCGCTGAAATATCAATATGGCCAAAGGGCCGCTCGGGCAGGCGTAAAATGTTCAATATCCAGAATTTGGAAATCTGGTCGAGAACCAATATCCCCGCTGCCAGCCCAAGACTTGGCCAATATTTCCGATTGCGGGCAATTTGCCGCCGCCATAAAGAGCCATGGCGCTGTAACCAGGATTTATCCCGGGATTTATCTTTGGCCATGGCTCACCCTGCTCGCTTGTCAAAGGCGTCAACACTGTCCTTGCAGCGACCACAAATTTCATTACCCCCGCTCACTTCCGGCAAGACCCGCCAGCAGCGCGCACATTTGCCACCTTCGGCCAATTTCGGCAATACCGCAACATCCGGAACCTCCTCCAGACGAAACGCTTCTTTGGGCGCAGGCTCGCCAGAGAAGGTAATATCGGATGTAATTGCCAGATTGGCAAAATCCGTCGCCTGACAAAGGGCACGCAAATTTTCATCTTCAATATGCACAATCGGCGCGGCCTCAAGGCTTGCGCCAATACGCCGCTCACGCCGCTCAATCTCCAACGCCCCTGTCACCACCCGGCGCACCGCGCGAATATCCTGCCAGCGCGCTGCCAGCTCTTCACTGTTCCAATCTTCCGGCGTCTCTAGAAAGCCTTGCAAATGCACCGAGCCACCGGCCTCACCAAAACGATGGAGCCACACTTCTTCGGCGGTAAAGACGCAAATTGGCGCAAGCCATAAATTAAGGCGCTCCAAAGCTGCCATCATCACCGTGCGTGCGGCACGGCGGCGCAATTCTTGTGCATCATCGCAATATAGACTGTCTTTGCGAATATCGAGATAAAAGGCCGATAAATCCACCGTGCAAAATTCTATCAGCCGCCGCCAGACGGTTTTGAAATCAAGGTTCCCATAGGCTTCACGCACCTGTCCATCCAGACGATGCAAGAGATGCAGCATATATTGCTCAAGCTCCGGCATGTCTTTGGCCGCAACCGCTTCGTCTTTGCTAAAGCCATCAACCGCCCCCAGCAGATAACGCAAACTATTGCGCAATTTGCGATAGGCATCGACAGCAGAACCGGTCACCTCTTTGCCGATCCTAATATCGTCCGCATAATCTGCCGCCGCTGCCCAGATACGCAAAATATCAGCGCCATATTGCCGGATCATATCTGCCGGATTGGTCACATTGCCCAAGGATTTAGATTCTTTGCGCCCCTGCTCATCCAACACAAAACCATGGGTCAACACGGCCTTATAAGGCGCGCGCCCTCTTGTTCCGCACGCTTCCAGCAGCGAAGATTGAAACCAGCCGCGATGCTGGTCAGAGCCTTCTACATAAATATCTGCCGGCCATTGCAAATCACCCCGCGCTTCCAGCGTGAAAGCATGGGTGCAGCCTGAATCAAACCAGACATCGAGAATATCCTCGACCTTGTCATAATCTGCGGCGTCATAATCGGCGCCTAAAAATTCCTGCGCCGGGGTATCAAACCACGCATCGGCCCCGCGCTCGGCAACCGCTTTAACAATGCGGGCATTGACCGCCTCATCATAAAGCGGCTTGCCATCCTTGTCGGCAAACAGGGTGATGGGAACACCCCAAGCCCGCTGGCGCGAAACCAGCCAATCGGGCCGCCCCTCCACCATGGTGCGAATGCGTTTTTCACCGGATTTTGGAATAAATTGCGTTTGCTCAATCGCACCCAAAGCCGTATCACGCAAACCGCCCTCGCCAACGCCATCAAGACGGATAAACCATTGCGGCGTATTGCGGAAAATCACCGGCGCCTTGGAGCGCCATGAATGGGGATAGGAGTGCTTGATGCGCCCCCGTGCCAGCAAAGTGCCTTTCTCAATAAGCGCTTTTATAACCGCACCATTGGCGCTGCCATCGCGGCCGGTTTTCTTGCCTTCTGTAACGAGAACCTTCTCGCCGGTAAAGCCGGGGGCTTCATCGGTAAACGCACCATCCGGACCAACCGTATACGGAATATCTTCTTGCGGCAGGCCATGGGCAAGCCATGCAAAATAATCGTCCTGTCCATGGCCGGGCGCGGTATGAACAAAACCTGTCCCCGCCTCATCGGTCACATGATCGCCAGCCAGAAGCGGTACATCAAATTCGTACCCCCCGGCAAATCCGCGCAAAGGATGGTGGCACAAAGCCCCCTCAAGCGCCGCTGGCGCCACATCGCTAACCCGTTTCCACTCTTTGATAAGCCCAGCTTCGCGTACGCTTTCAGCCAAATCATCGGCCAGAACCAACTGATCGCCGGGCTTTGACCATGGCTCAAACTCGAGCCCGTCCTGCATGGCGATGACTTCATAAAGCCCATAAGAAAGGCGCGGCCCATAACACACCGCCCGATTACCGGGAATAGTCCAAGGCGTCGTCGTCCAGATCACCAGATGCGCCTGTTCAAGACCTTCGGGCGCTGCCCCCGGTTTGAACGGAAACTTGACCCAGATGGTTGTCGATTGATGATCGTGATATTCGATTTCCGCTTCGGCCAAAGCGGTTTGCTCCACTGGCGACCACATCACCGGCTTGGAGCCGCGATAAACCAGCCCCTTGCCCACAAGGCTTAGAAACTCACGAACAATCACCGCCTCTGATTCAAAGCGCATGGTCAGATAGGGATTGTCCCAATCGCCCTCAATGCCAAAGCGCTTGAACTCTTCGCGCTGAATATCGACCCATTTACTGGCATAGGCTCTGCACGCCTCACGAAATTCGGAAGCCGGCACTTCATCTTTGCGCCGCCCCCTGCCGCGAAACTCTTCTTCGACTTTCCATTCAATCGGCAGGCCGTGACAATCCCAGCCGGGAACATAATTGGCGTCATAACCCGCCATCTGTTTGGAGCGGACAATAAAATCCTTCAACACCTTGTTGAAAGCGTGGCCGATATGCAAATGGCCATTGGCATAAGGGGGACCATCATGGAGGACATATTTCTCACGGCCCTTGGCGCTTTCACGCAATAGGCGATAAAGGTCCATATCCGCCCAGCGCTTTAAGGTTTTCGGCTCCTGCTTGGGCAGGCCGGCGCGCATGGGAAAATCAGTGGTCGGGAGAAACAGAGTTTCTTTATAGTCGCGAGGTTCAGACATTTTTGCGGTCATTCATGAATTAAGGGTTTTATAAGGGGAATAACGGAAATCACCCGGATGACAAGCAGGGCTTTTAAAATCACCCTTCCCCATCAGCCGGGACCGTGGAGCGTTTCCTCGCCGCGCAAGCGCTGGCGCAGCGGGCAGGTAAGTGGGCACCGATTATCCGCCCGGAAACGCGAGCATTGGAAGATTCAGAGCCCGATTTTGATTCCATCAAAATCGAACAGACTCTAATTCGAAATATCATGAAGGCCATAAGGTCAAACCATAAAATGCTGCGTCAGGGCATATCCAATAATGCCCCAATAGCAGGTTTGACAGAATTTGCGGGCTTTATTCAAGCCTTGTTTTTGCGAGATTAAGCTTCACGCCGGAAGGGCTTTGATCCCGGCTCCGGCAGTAAAAACTGATTTTCTGGCTGGATGGGCGGCGGCAATGCTTGTTTGGCCCGGCCATAGATGACATGAAAACGGCCACTACAGCCATTGGCCGTCCACAGGATTTCCCCTTCTAGCCCCCAATTACGGCCAAAGACGCAAATTGCCTGAGATATATTGGAGACCAGTTCGACCTGTTCAGAATTCACCGGCAAAGGACAGACGGACCGTCCATGATCAGGCTCAGACGAGCAGATAATCTCCATGGATTGCACAAATGGCGCATCATCAATAGCAGATCCGGTCTGATTATCTTCCGCCTGCGCTTGGCCCGCAAACAACGCCATGGCTGCCATGGCAAGGCCGAGCATTTTCAATCGGCCTTTAGCAAAGGGTTTGACGCATAGCATAAAACCATCCCTTCTGCCCCGTTGATACTATAAAAACTCCACTCTCGTTATATTCTAACATTACACTGCATAAGTTAAATAAACAAGTAAAGCGGGAATATCCCAAAAAAACCTCCCCTTTAAGCGGCAAATCCCCAAAACATGGTTCATAGAAGGTTAACTATGAAAAACCCGGGACCTCTTAAAAGACCCCGGGTTTTTATGAGTTTGCTGAAAGGTCAAACCATTGGCTTAATGGAACCAGTCAAAATCCGTGACCCGCACACCGCGACGGCTGACCTTGCATTTCACCTTACCACTACGGCTATTGCGCGAATAATGGCGGCGGTCCCGGTCATAATGGCCATCATCATAGCCTGAGCTGCGCCAGTTGGAATCATAGCCCCGGCGATAATTGGAAGCGGCTATTTCAAGGCGCACCCGCCAAATACCATCATGGCGTTTGACCTTACCAATACGCACCAAACGAACATTGCGATAGCCTTGATAGCGCAATTTACTTTCTATCTCGTAGAAACACCGATCAACAGCAGCGCGTCTTCCTCTGCGGCTATCATAGTGATGGTCATCATCATAATCACGCCCACCATAACCATAATAACGGTCATTGTCATAATAGGGGTCATCCCCATAGCGACGCCCATCAGCGTAATTCTGACGCGGAGTATCATAGCCGGTCCGTCCACGGGCGCGCGAATTGAACAACACGCCAAATTCAGCGCGACAGCCATTTTTGGTCCACACCCCATCGCGGCTATAGCCCCAAGTATAACCAAGGGTACAATCGGCAAGGGAAAGCTGATTGGCTATCCAAGCGCGCTCAATACGACCACCGGCACGGCAAAACTCATAGCGATAATCATTGGAATTGCATCGAATAATGCGCTGCCCACGCCGACTGTCATAATAGCGGTCATCATAATTCCGATTGTCATAATTACGGCTATCATAATCGCGACTGCCATAGCGGCTATTCTTGGCCTTATCGCCAGAACGCTTACCGGAATATTTTTCAGATTTGCTATATTTGCCCTTATCGTCATCATCATCGGCAAAGGCGGGCGTTGCCAGTGAAGTAAGAATAGCCATGGAGCCCAGCAACAGGACCAGAAGGGCTAAAACCCTGCCCCTATCCATAGTTTTTCTTGCAATTACCATGGGCGCAGACGGATCTGGCCGATTGAGAGAGTTGTTATTCATAGCGGTCTCCATGCTGTAGGCCGCACCATGATGATATGGCCGCCTGATCACTTTTCCGCCCCAGCTTCGCCATAGTTAACAAAAATTTAAGGCAAGAGTTGGGCAAGCAAGTGTCCACTCCGAGACCGGGCTGACAATTGCTTGGGCCAAATAAGGCCGTAAGACCAAATTCACACCATAATCAAAACGCCCCCTGCACAGGCAGAGGGCGTTTTTCACTTTTGAATCAATCACTCGTTCAAAAATCAATTATGATAATATGTGGCATTTTCAGTATAATATTTATCCGAGCCTTCATAGCCATATTGGCTTTGCTCTTTGGCGTTCACTTGCGTTAACACCGCGCCCACCATCGGCGTTGGCAGACTCGCCAATACTTTGCGGGCCGCGCGCGCCACTTTCACCGGCGTATCGCGCCAGCGCACCACCAACAACACCGCATCCGCCGCCGTTACAATGGTGCGCGTATCCGCCACAGCGGTGACTGGCGGCGTGTCCAGAATGATCAAATCATAATGGGATTTCAACTTGGCCAAAAGCGCATCAAAGGCTTTCGACCCAAACAGATCCGCCACATCGCTTTGCGGCGCCGCCACCGGAATAATATGCATGGCGGTTTTGGCGTCTTTGCGAATAACTTCTTTTAAGGGTGCTTCCCCGCGTAAGACTTCGGTCAGGCCTTTATCAATGCCTTCCAAGGAGCCAGACAATATGCGGCGGCGAATATCACAATCAATGACAATCACCCGATCACCGGACATGGCGCAAATGCGACCAAGACATAAAGTCGAAACCGTCTTGCCTTCGCCAGACAAAGCAGAGGTTACCGCCAGCACTCGCGGCCTTGGCTGACCACCAGAACCCAGCATCAACGAAGAGCGCACCGTGCGATAGCTTTCGGCAAAGGCGGATAAAGGTTTATCCACGAGGAAATTTTGCGGCTTTACATCTCCAACCTTACCAAACAGCCCCATGCCCAGCGCCGGCACAGCAGTGATTAAGGGCGTGTCTAGCGTGCGCTCCACATCGTCACCGGTGCGCAGGCCATTATCGAAAATCTCTGCCAGCAAAATAAGAAACGCCCCAAAGGCCGCCCCAAGCAAAGCCCCAAGGACAAGATTTAATGGCTTGTTTGGAAATGCCGCCTTTGTGGGGATTGTCGCCCGCGCACCAATGCGTGCATCGGCCTGCGTCAAATCTGCCAGCTGATTGGTTTCTTTGAACCGGCTAAGGGCAAATTCCAATTGCTCCCGCGAGGCTTGCGCTTCGCGCTCCAATTCCCGAAGGCGCACCAGCGCCACATTATTGGCTTGTAATTCCGTTTTATTATCAACAAGGCTTGCTTCCAGAGTTGAAATCTTGCGCCGCGCAACACTAACTTCGCTTTCAAGGCTCGACACAATGCGCGCAACCTCAAGATCAATCTGACTACGCAGACTGTCTTCTTCTTCCTGAACTTTCACCATTTCCGGATGGCGCGCCCCATAGCGGGTTTGTAATTGCGATTTGCGCCGTTCAAGATCCGCCTGCTGCCCGCGCAAAGTGGCAATCACCGTAGACGACAAAACCTCGCCAATCGTATCAGCACTTTGCCCGGCATCAAGCTTGGCTTTCACATCGCGCAAGCGCGCTTGCTTTTCTGCCAATTCTGCTTTTTGGACAATCAATTGCGCGGTCAAATCCGAGATTTGTTGCTCGCTCAAAAGCGAGCCCCCATCGGTGCTGACAAGACCGGTTTCGGCGCGATAGGTCTCAACCGCCTCTTCTGCCAGGCGCACATTTTCCCGCAAGCCGTCTAATTGTTCAGCAAGATAATTGTTTTCGCGTTTAATTTTGTCAAATTTGTCGTCTAATTGTGACACCAAATATTGGTCCACCAGCGCATTGGTAATGTCAGCGGCTTTGACCGGATCTTCGCTTTCAAAACGAATAGAAATAACCCGAGTTAATCCCTCGCGCTCAACATCAATCGCCTGCATCACCCGATCAACAGTTTTTTCCCACGCAATGCGCGCTTCGGCATCGGCGTTTAATTTATCATCAATCTGGGATGGAAAAAGACTGCCAAGAAATGTCTTGAAAGCAGAAATCCCCGACGGCTCTTTTAAGGCTGTGTTAAATTCCGCATCTTCATTGAGGCGCAATTTTTCCGTAATTTTTTCCGCAATATTGCGGCTATTGATAACTTCAACCTCGGTATCAACAGCAGCATTATCCAACGGCAATCCGGCAATCGCAGCTTGGTAATCAATCCCAGCCGATTCACGCGGGTCTATAATCAACTCTGCATGGGCCTGATATTTTGGTGTTAGCTGAAATGTGATCATCGCCACCAGCGCCAACACAATCAACGCCGCCCCCAAAAACAATTTCAACCGACGACGAAAAATCGCCAATAGTAATGGCAAATCAATCAAAGGCTGGGCCATATCAGGCTGATTTTGTGGTGTGTGTCCCATTGTCCTGTCGTTCATTACTTCACCCCGGCCCTGCTCTTTAAAGCCATCGCCTGAATTTGAGATCGGATAAGAATCCACTTTGACGCTCCCTCATGACAAGGCCCTCATCACAAGACACGAAAAGGCCCCCAAACAGTACCCTATCAAAATGCAAAATGCGCGCCAAAGGCGCGCATTTTTATTCTTTTTCGCCTATTTGGCGCATCAAATTGCAATTTATCCTTAACGCTCCGCTGTCAGCGTAATAAAGAACTCATTGGTCTCATAATCCTTACCAAAGAAACCGGGTTGCCCTTGCAAAGCGGGATCCTGATCGGTTTCATTATTCTCATAGACATATTCTGCCTTGGCTGAGAGCATTTGGTTAATCCACCATTTAACCCCAACCGCACCACCATAACGATCATCTGTGCGGGCAATGTCTTCATAATCATCACTGCCAATACCCGCAGACACATAGCCCACAATATTGCGCGCCAATTCATGATCAATGCGAATAATCGCTTCGCTTGCGGTATAGCCACCAGTGTTAAACAACGCACTTTCACGGGCATCCCGGCTCGCCGACAAGGAGACGGTTGTCATTTCCGTGGGGAACCATTCAAACCCGGCATCAACGCTCACCCCGGATACTTTATCAAGCGCAGGATCATCATAATCCTGCTCCATATAGCCAATGGCAATCGCGCCACGGGCAAGGCGGGAAATATCAAAATCTATCCCGGTCTGCATATTCCAACCATCGGAATCCCGATTTAGCCCATTGGGGTCAAGACCATTATAATCGCGGGTATTGTAACCAAGGCGCGCAAACACGGCTGAATCCTTGGTCATGGCAAACCCAATCTCGCCAAGATAATTAACCTCGGCACGGTCGCGAAATTGCTGATCTTGCGTGCCGCCGCCAATCAATTGGGCATCTTTGTAATCATAATCGCGCAAATCCACCCGGCTGCGCGCCCGAAACCGACCCCATTCATGGAGCGTACCCAGATAGGCTTGTGCCAAATCATATTCAATCGGCTCACTTGGTGTCGCCACAACGCTGGTTGCCTTGCGCGCTTCATTCAACTTGTCATAGGAGCCGCCGCCAATAAACGAAAACTCCCGGGTGACATCCATACGGCCATCAAGAAACACACCGCTATTGAAAACATTTTCTGCGGCAAATTCATCATGCTGATAGCCCTCGGCATAAGCCCCAAAACGCAGGGAGTGACGGTTCCAATCACTTTCCGTGATAAAGCTTGGACGCAAAATCACATAAGTATCAGAGCGCTCACCAAATTGCGGTGACACATCTTGCGTTACCGCAAACACATTATCCGTCGTCGCAATCGTCAAATCGACCTTGGGCCGAACAATAAAACTGCCCAAACGAATACCCGTTGGCTCATAGCCTTCGCGCGGGCGCTCATTAACGCTGACATTGCGATCGCGGGTGAAAAGAGATTCTGCTGCGGCATTTGCCTGAATGCCAATAGCGGCCATTGATGCTCCAACCAGCAATCCGGCCTTAACCAATTTATATACGCCTACCATAATATACCCCGTAAAAACTCTACGCTTCAGCTTCCTTTGCCCCAATATTGGCCGCAAACCAAAAGCGCTTCTACCCCTAGTGATTGCAATCCCCGTGCCGCCAAGCCCAAAAATTTGCGGAAAAAACAAGAATTGCCCACAGCAATGATATATCCCAAACCCCAATAAGGAAATGAGAATCTGCCTCTAGCAGCGATTTATCATGTCGATTTAATGGTTAACAACAAAACCATTGCCTGAGCTTTCAATCCAGCCGCGCAAAACCATCGGCCTTTGCGCCAAAAAAGAGAAAAAAAACATGCCTCAACGCAGATAGTCTTTTGCGCTATCCGCGCTGCAAACCAGTATCAAATTGAAACAGGCCAAAGCCCTGGACCTTTAAGCCTTCTAGAAAATGCGCTCGCCAATTCGCACCGTATCGCCGGGACGCACAGGCGTTGACGAGGTCATTTTATAAGGCCGCTCTTTCAACTCCCCGGCCCGGCGAATATAAACAACCCGCTCATTGGCCCGATAGGTAAAGCCGCCAGCCGTTGCCACGGCGTTCAGCACGGTTAATCCATCCGTATAGGGATAGGTTCCCGGCGCGTTCACTTCCCCAAGAATATAAAAGGGTCGGAAATTTAAAACCTCGGCGCTAACCTTGGGATCGTTCAAATAACCATCTTTCAGCGCCAATTCGATATCGCGCTGCAATTCACGCACAGTCTTGCCGCTGGCTTCAATCTCCCCAATCAAGGGCAAAGAGACCGCGCCCGTACCATCAACCAGAAATTCCCCCGAAAGGCTCGGTTCATCAAACACGATAATGCGCAATTTATCACCGGACCCAAGCCGGTAATCTTCGGTAACATCAACAACACCGGCATGATCACTGCCATTATCACTGGCACTGCCCGGTTCTTTCGCCTTGTCCGCATCAGCGCCTATTTCAGTGCCACCATCAGCCCCATGCTCGTCCTCCGGCCAGTCATAGCTCGTCGCACATGCCGTCAATAGGAAAAACCCGGCCAAAATCACCAAAATTCGCATTTTTTAATCTCCGCATCCGATAGATGTTTTCGTCTAAATATTACCAGTAAAAATTGTTATCGCCTATAGACAATCATCATAGTGCAAAAAATGGGCAAAATATGGGGCCGCCCTCGATTGGTCCTAATTCAGGGTTAATGCCCCGCTAACCAGTTTTAGCCCATAACAGGAAAAATCCAGAGCAGAGAACATTAAATGCCACTTTTGCATCTTATCATTCTTGCCATCGTTCAGGGCCTGACCGAGTTTTTACCAATATCCTCCTCGGCCCATCTCATACTCGTGCCCTATATCATGCATTGGCAGGATCAGGGGGCGCTGATTGATGTCGCCGCCCATTTTGGCTCGCTCGGGGCCGTCTTGTTATATTTTAGAAAAGACAGCATGCGCCTATTGCGGGGCGGCATTGATACCATCACCTTTAAACCCAGCGATGACAGAAAGCTGTTTTTATTCCTCGCCATCGCCACCCTGCCCCTGCTGATATTTGGGGCTATTATCGCTGCCCTTGATCTGATTGAGCCTTTGCGCTCACCCATGCCCATCGGCATTGCATCCATTGTCTTTGGATTGGCCCTTTGGTGGTCAGACCGCCGCCCCGTCACCCATGAAAAAGCGCCCAATCGCTGGAAATCCGTAATGATTATCGGGGCTGCCCAAATGCTGGCTTTAATACCCGGCACCAGCCGTTCCGGCATCACCATGACCGCCGCCAGAGGCCTTGGCTTTTCCCGGGAGCAATCAGCCCGTTTTTCCATGCTACTGGCCATTCCGGCCATTCTCGCCCTGTCTGCCTATGCTTTTTATGATTTGCTAAAATCCGACGCCCCCGGCGCCTTGAGTGACGCAGCCATTGTTGCAATTTTATCCTTCATTGCCGCTTATGGAGCTATCTCTTTGTTTTTAAAGTGGGTTTCTAAAATTGGCTTTTTCCCCTTCGTGCTTTATCGGCTGGTTTTAGGGGTAATTTTGATTGCTTTTGCACTCAGCAGTTGAAATTTTTTCAAGCCCAGTCTTGAAATGTTATATAATATCGCTACAGTTATGTTGTAACGTTTCATAACGATACAAGATCGGACCAAACTTCATTCAAGCTTTTCGCACTACCTTCACGGTTTGATAGAGGTTCGATGATAAAACAGGATGGTCGCGTAAAAATAAGTCAAAGAATTTCGCTAGAAAAACACCAGCCAAAGGGAAATTGAACCAAATGACCCTGAACACCAAAGACTTCACCAGCCTCAACTCGCCGGAAGCCTTCGCAGCTCTTGGCGGCAATAAACTCGTCTATGTGCGCGAGGTCAGCAAGGATGATGTCATTGATGACATTACCGATGAAAATGGTGAGCTGGAAATTGATATTCCAGAGGGAACAACTCTTTACGCCCTCCACGCAGCCGATGGCTCACGCATTGCCCTATTGGGTGATCGCGATGTCGCCTTCGCCGCTGCCCGCCAACATGAAATGAACCCTGTAAGCGTGCACTAGGGTCAGGGCGCTAACGCGCCTGCCTCCGCAGGGGCGGCAAACGCTTGCCGGGGTCGCAGTCGCGACCCTACAAGGTTTAAGCTTGGTCTTTGACTTTTTCGTTATTTCGACAGGGAATTACTCATCCTGAGGAGCAAGGCGACAGCCTTGCGTCTCGAAGGATCGAAGAGGAACCGCGCAGCGATAAAAAACTACTCGCTACTCGCCACTCCCTCACACTTAAGCAGCTTGCGAGCGGGTTTCTTCCAGAATGATTGCCAATAGGGCTTCTGTATCCTTGGCCCCGCGCATGGCTTGGCGGGTTTCTTCGTCGCGCAAAAGGCGAGCGATTTTTGACAGGCATTTAAGATGCAGCGCATCGGATTCATCAGGAGCCAAAAGCGCAAAAATCAAGTCCACCGGCTCATTGTCGAGGGCATCAAAATCAACCGGCTGCTCAAGACGGGCCACATAGCCAACCATGCTCTCAATGCCGGGAATCTTGCCATGGGGAATAGCAACCCCATTGCCAATGCCGGTTGAACCAAGCTTTTCACGCTCCAGCAAAACATCGAGAATTTGCGACGCATCGCCACCAAATTCAGTGGCGGCCTTTTCGGCAATCTGGGCCAGAGCCTCACGCTTGCACTGGGCTTTCAAACCGACCATCACCCGTTCGGCGGTAATCAAGCCATCAAGAGTACTCATTTTGACACCTGTTTTCGGAAGAAAATTCCGATCCTATTGATCTAAAAGCGCTTTTCGCCATCAACACCGCCCAATCACGGTTCCTATGAGACAGATATAAGCAAAAACAATGCCGCAAAGCTAAATCCAAGGCCAAATCCCTAGAACTGAATGGCCGCGTTTCTAGACCCAAATGGGCCATGGACAAAGCGTTAAATAATCAATTTTTCGCGCCCAGCAACTCACTGTTTTTCAAGGGTTTTAACTGCTACCCGTGTCAATCCAGCCAATATTGCCATCATTGCGACGATAAACCACGCTGGTATTGCCATGGGCTGCGTTCTTAAACACCAGCACCGGATCCTCGGTCAGCTCTAGCTGCATAACCGCATCGGAGACCGATAAAAATCGCAATTGCGTACTATCTTCGGCGATAATGATTGGCGCGTCTTCGGCCTCACTCGCCTCTTCATTTTCCGGCACTGATTGCAGCACATAGGCCTGCGCCGCTTCTGCCCGCGCAATATCCTTACCTTGGGCATGATGGTTCTTCAGGCGGCGCTTATACCGTCGCACCCGCTTTTCAAGCTTTTCCATGGCTTCATCAAAAGCACCATAGGCATCCCCGGCGCTGCCTTCGGTCTCAAGATAAACGCCAGAGGCCAGATGCACATTCGTCTCGCATTTGATCATTGGCCCATCGCGGGTGAACACAACATGGGCATCCGCCGGACGATCAAAATATTTATGGACACCTGCTTCCATTTTCTCCGCCACATGGGTTTGCAGCGCCTGACCCAGATCAATACCTTTACCACTAATTTGGACGTCCATTTTGCCTCCTTGAAAGCTACAGCTAAAAAATAAAGGCCGGTCCGTTCATAAGGACACGGGGGGGGATGGGGGTTAAAACCAGCCCCTCATAACGGATGAAGGACCTGCCCCTTATATAGGGTCGATTTTGTCAGCTTAAACCAGATTGCGCGGCTTTGTCCAAAAAACTAAGGGGCTATTTTTCCCCGACCTTGAACCCTCAACCTTGAGCCCCAGACCTTGAGTCTATGGAGATCAATTTCAGGTGAAATTGATAGAGATCAAACCATTGCAATAATTTAAATTTAAGGCAGGGCTTAGAAAGCTTGGCGCAATAAGCGCCGCCTTTGCACAGAAGACGGTATCCTTAAGGCTTCGCGATATTTCGCCACGGTGCGTCTTGCAATATTGATATTTTCTTCTTTTAGAATTTCTACCAATCGATCATCGGACAAAACCGCATCAATGGTTTCAGCGTCAATCAATTCCTTTATGCGCTGGCGCACGGCTTCGGCAGAATGGCTTTGACCGCCAGCAGTCGTGCCAATCGACGCAGTGAAAAAATATTTCATTTCAAACACGCCCCGCGGTGTCGATAAATATTTATTCGAAGTCACTCGGGATACTGTCGATTCATGCATCTCAATAGCATTGGCCACCGCTTTTAAATTTAACGGTTTTAAATAACGCACCCCATGAATAAAAAATGCATCCTGCTGGCGCACCAATTCCATGGCCACACGCAAAATTGTTTTGGCGCGCTGGTCGAGGCTTTTCACCAACCAATTGGCATTGGCGATTTGCTCTTTCAAATAAGACTTATCTTCATCAACTGCACAGGATGAAGAAAGCTTGGCAAAATATTTCTGATTGGCAATCACCCGCGGCAGGGTTTCGCTGTTCAGTTCAACCTTCCAGCCACCATCATCTGCCTGATGAACAAACACATCCGGCACGACAATCTGCACATCCATATGGCCAAAGGCAAGGCCTGGCTTGGGGGTTAGCGATCTAATCTCGGCGATTAACGCCCGCAAATTTTCATCATCGGTGCCAATTTTCTTGCGTAATTTTACAAGATCGGCGCTACCCAACAAATCAATATTATCCAATAGACGCTGCATGACTTCGCTAAGGCGACCCTTTTCGCGTAATTGAATGGCAAGACATTCCGCCAAGCCTCGCGCCCCAACACCGGCTGGCTCAAAAGACTGAATAAGCGAAATCACTTTTTCGACTTCCGGCTCAGAAAGCCCAAGCTGGTCGGCCACCTGATCTGTCGTAGTGCGCAAATATCCGGCCTCATCAATCAAATCGATAAGAAATGCGCCCGTCATTAAATCAGCCGCATCGGTTGTCGCCAAATGTAATTGCTCAATTAAAAATTCCGGCAGGGATTTCTCCCGGGTCAAATTGGCATGGGGGTCAAAATCCTCCCCGCCAGAGCGCGAAGCGGTGGCGCTATTTGACCAATCAGTTGCCGAAAGACCTTCGCCCGATGATGGCGCTTGTTGCATTTCAGCGGGCGAACTATCGCCGCTCATATGCTCATAGTCTTCAACCACGGCCGTTGCTTCGGCGGGCGCCTCTTTAATATTCAGCTCTTTTTCATGGGGTTCATCGGCTTGTTTTTCGACGACACCATCGCCGCGTTGTGGCGCGCGCTCGCTTTCATCGCGTTCCAAAAAGGGATTTTCTTTGAGCTGTTCTTCAACAAATTCAGCCAGTTCAAGATTGGTCAGTTGCAACAATTTAATCGCTTGCTGCAATTGCGGCGTCATAACCAATTGCTGACCCTGACGCATATCCAGTTTGGGAAACAATGTCACCTTTTTACATGCCTTTTCATTCTCGCCCCAATTCTTTTGCCGGGGTCTCGATTAACCGTGAAAAGACAGTCTACAACTGGAAAGTTTCCCCAAGATAAACGCGGCGCACTTCTTCATTACCAATTATCTCATCGGTGGAGCCTTCTGACAGCACCTCGCCTTGGTGAATAATATAGGCCCGATCAATAATATCGAGGGTTTCGCGTACATTATGGTCCGTTATGAGAACGCCAATCCCGCGTATTTTCAAGGTTGCCACAAGATCACGAATGTCAGCAATAGCCAGCGGATCAATACCGGCAAAGGGCTCGTCCAGCAGCATAAAATCAGGGCCAGTGGCCAAAGCACGGGCAATTTCCAGCCGCCGCCGCTCACCGCCTGATAGGGCCATGGCTGCAGTTTTTAACAAATGGCTAATGCGAAATTCTTCCGTTAAGGATTCCATAACTTCCGTCTGCCGCTTACGCCCCTTATGGGCCAGTTCAATCACGGCGCGCAAATTATCTTCAACCGTCATGCCACGAAAAATCGACGGCTCCTGCGGCAAATAGCCAACCCCCAAACGGGCCCGCTGATACATGGGCAATTCGGTAACCTCAAAACCATCGATGAAAATTGCCCCTTCATCGCTCGGCACCAAACCGGTCATCATATAAAAGCAAGTGGTTTTACCCGCTCCATTGGGACCTAAAAGGCCAACAACCTCACCACGTTGTACATTGAGGCTGACATCCTTGACCACCGCCCGACGATTATAGGTTTTGCACAAGCCCACAGCCGCAAGGCCTTTTTCAGGCACTTTGCCATTAATGGGTTTGCGCTTTTTAAGATTAAGAAGGGACGGCTTATTCACGAAAAACCTTTAATTCTCTTTTGTCGGGCGCAGGTCATGCGAGCCCTCTGGCTATTTATCTGTGACCTTCACCAATCGCAATATAAAACAATCAAGCTTAAACCACTTATCCTGAAGTTTTGTTTTCCGGCTTGTCTTTGCTGTCTTTGGAATAGAAAATGCCACGCACCCTTTGCTGGCCTTCACCGGAAAACACCAAACTCCCCGTGCTCAAATTATAAACCAGCTTATGGCCGGACATCACCTGCTCGCCTTGAATAACAACGACATTGCCCGTGACGGTGATAATATCGGTTTTAGCGTCATAGACCATTTTCTTGCCGGAAATTTTTGCTTCCTTGCTGGAATAGCGCATCCCGCCAGTGGCAACGATCTTTTCCGGCTCGCCATTTTCATCCTGATAGGCCACCAGCTTAGGCGTCGTTAAAATAACATCCCCCTGCACCGCATGGACATTGCCGGTCCAGGTCACGAAATTTTGCCCTTCAATAGCTTCAAAATGATCACTGGTAATATCCAAAGGCGCATCGCTTTGACTGTTCAATTGCGCCAAAGCCACCCCCGGCGCCAAAACCAATGCCGCAAGCGCCCCAATCACAAGCCCGAACCATTTTGCTCTATTTTGAACTTTTCCCATATCGATACCCAAAAACCCTTTGGTTTTATATCAGCGCCAAAAAATCATCCGGCCTCGCCAGCCGGTATTTTGCTTTTTTCTTCTGCTATATCTTTGCGCTCAAAGCGCATCCGCACATCTTCCAGAACCACTCTACCCTCATCTTGATAGACTGTCATTTTTTCTGCTGTAAACGAGCCATCCTTGCTGATCCCGCTTATACCCGCTTCTGAAACCAATGTCCTGTCGGATAGCTCCACCATAGCGGCGCTGGTGGTCACAACATAATCTTGCCCGCCAATTCCACGGCGCAATTCAACATTGGTCTTGAGGTCAAGCTGACGGGCATCGGTGCGATAAAGCCCCGTATCCGCTGTCACCTCCATCTGATCTTCACCATTGGGACTGCGAATACCGTTTAAGCTATCAAGAAAGACGAGATCCGGATTATTGACATTCTGGCGCGCTTTATCAGCCGATATTTCATAAAGGCGACCCCTTTTATCCTGCCCGGAATAGCGTGGCTGGTCCATTTGCAAATCCTGGGTCGGCTTATCAAGATAGGCAAATTGATCGACAAAACCTTCATCCACAGCCGCCGGCGAGGTGGACAAAGCAAAGGCAAAGACAAGACCCATTGTCACCACAGGCAAGGCAATCCGTGCGCCGCGCACAATCTTGCTATGGCGCTTGGCCGCATCTTCAGACAGGCGCAAAAGGCTTGGCTCTGGCTTGGTCAGGCGGCGATGGAGTAATTTCAGGCGGCGGATCATAGATAGATTTCGTCCAATCCTCATGGGGTTATGGGGGGTATGAAATTCTAACGCTTTATTGCATTTTATTTCAGCCTGAAAAAGGGTGATTCACGGACAAATCCATGACAATTTATGAGCAATTGGTCACGAATGTGAGAAAATGTCCATCTCCGGCCATCCTTCAAGGTCCAAAGCAGCCCTCACCGGCAGAAAATCAAAACAGGCCTGTGCCAAATCGAGACGCCCTTCACGGGCCAACATCTCATCAAGCCCCTGCTTTACCTTATGCAAATAAAGCACATCGCTGGCGGCATAGTTTTTTTGCGCTTCGCTTAAATCAGCCGAGCCCCAATCAGAGGATTGCTGCTGTTTGGAAATCTCCACACCAGCCAATTCCCGAACCACATCTTTCAACCCATGGCGATCTGTATAGGTGCGGCATAGTTTGGAGGCAATTTTAGTACAATAGATTGGCGTTGTTTCTGCCCCCAGCCAATATTGGAAAACCGCAATATCAAAGCGGGCAAAATGGAAAATCTTCAGCAATGCCTCATCTTCCAGCAGGCGCTTGAGATTGGGCGCCATATAAGAAGAGCGATCAAGCTGCACCAGATGGGCATCGCCATCGCCAGCAGAAAGCTGCACCAGACATAAATTATCGCGCAAGGGGTTAAGCCCCATGGTTTCACTATCAACCGCCACCGAGCCGTTGAATTTAACGGCTTCGGGCAAATCTCCCTGATGCAGATATATGGTCATAGGGTTAGGTATCCTTCGCGCCTTTTGCGCCTTTTTCTATAAATCAATGTGACGCTTATGCCTGAAAGAGCGGTTAACGCCAAGACTTGTGAAGGCGCAATAGCTTGCCGATTTTACGCCGGGCGCTTATAGCTTGAGGCTCGGATATGAAGCGAGCATTTAAGAAAATGGCCAATGAGACCAAAAAAGAGCGGGCTTTACTGGCGGGAGGCTGTTTCTGGGGCATGCAGGATTTGCTGCGCCGCCATGAGGGGGTTTTGGCAACACGGGTCGGCTATTGCGGCGGCGATAGCGAAAACCCTGTCTATGAAACGGTCAAAACCGGAACCACTGGCCATGCGGAAACCTTGGAAATTATCTTTGACCCGGAAAAAATCGGCTTTCGCGATTTATTGTCGCTGTTTTTCCAAATCCACGACCCCACCACAAAAGACCAACAGGGCAATGATCGCGGCAGCCAATATCGCTCGGCAATTTTTTATACCAGCGAGACCCAAAAGAAAATTGCCGAGGAAACAATCAAAGATGTCGACGCTTCCGGCCTATGGCCCGGCCCCGTGGTGACAGAAATAACAAAGGCGGGAATTTTTTACCAAGCCGAAGACAATCATCAAGATTATCTGGAGCGCTTCCCCCAAGGCTATAGCTGCCATTTCCCCCGCGCCAATTGGGTGCTACCAAAACGCGATGGCTAAGAGGGTGCTTTCTCCCGCACGAGATGCGCGTAAATAAGAGCGCCTATGGTCAAAGCCAGATAAAGCAAAGCAATAAATAATAATTGCAAGGGCTGATGAATGGCCTCATGATAAATAATAAAACCGGTCCCACCCGCAAGGCCAATCATTGCCGTATAAGTCAACAGCGAGGAAGAACCGGTCTCATGGCGCATTTTATGATTGGTATAGGCGATTAGCAAAGACACCAGCAAAAATGTCACACTGCCAAATTCCAAGATCACCTGAAGCGACCCAAGCAGGATGAGCAAAAACGCAAAACCCGACATAGTGATAATCGCAAGAACGGGAATATTATTTTTGCGCTTGGCCAATATTTTGGGCATGTAACCATCATCAGCAATCGCCGCCAGTTGACGCGACGCCCCAAACACCGTGCCGCTAATAGCGCTAGAGCTTGCCAGCAAAGCCCCCAAAATAACAATCCGTGTGCCCCAAACCCCAAGCGCATCGCCCGCCCCGGCGGCCAATGCATATTCCTGATTATTGATAAGATCATCAAATGGAATAGCCAATAAAGCCCCAATAGCCAGCACCACATAAATCACCATGGCCAGAAAAATAGCTGTATAAATGGCCAAAGGAATATTGCGCGCGGGCCTATCCATTTCCCCAACCGCATTGATGACAAGCTGAAACCCTTCATAGGCAACAAAGGTGAGCGAAGCGACAATCAAAATATTCACCAGATGAAAGCCATCATGTTCTTGAATCAAAACCGGCAGGCTAACATCGCTAGAGCGCATCAAAATAATAGAAATCACAAATAATATAAACAGCTTCAAATAGACCATGAAGTCTTCAAGCCGCCCCATGCCTTTTACACTCCAGACATTAATCAGGGTAAAGAGCAATATAATCCCTCCAGCCACCGCCCTGCGCGCCCAATCATTATCGGCAAAAGAAAAACCGCTAATGGCATAAGAAGAAAATGTATAGGCATAGAGTGCCAAAGTGCTGATATAGCCAAACACCACCCACCAGCCGATGAGCGATGCGCCAATTTTGCGCTTGGGAAAAGATTTCTTGATAAAGGCGTAGCTCGCCCCTTCATCACGATAATAGACCCCGAGCTTCACATAAGAATAGGCCGCCAGCAGGGCGACCGCCCCCCCAAGCGCAATCGCCAGCGGGGCCAGCGCGCCGACCAGCGCCACAGCAATCCCCAAAATCGTGAAAATACCCCCACCAACCATACCGCCAAGGGCAATGGCCACCAGTTCCACCGGACCAAGGGCTTTTCCGCTAATTTTTTTGCGGTTTTTTTGCATCACTTCCCTTTACTCTTCGTCATATCAGGGTACAAATGTGATATTATCACTTTAGCTTGCCAAGATTCTCCCCCTACCCTTGGCATTAGTGTGATTTCCATCACAGTGCTTTCCAAAATCAAGCCTAGTTTGATTTTTTAGTGCAACATCCCATCCAAAGGGATTACAGCCAGTTTAGAAGCAATTCAAAAAGCTTAGGGGCAATATGATGCGGGATCTCAAAACCAAGACCAATCAAACGGCAATTCTTAAAACAGTTCTGAAAATGCCGTGGCGTGCAAGCCTGCTGGCTTCAACCATGTTATTTGCGATATCAGCGCAGGCCGCCGAGCCCATTGCCCGTATTGACCCTGTCTCCGGACAAGTAATTTCCACCCGTCAGGGCGAGAATATTCTCTTTGTCGATGAAACCACAAAAAGAACGGTCATTGCCGGACAGGACCTAAAAGCCGGTGATATTTTAAACACCAATAGCAATGGCGCGCTGGCTATTGTTTTTGCCGACCAAACACAAATCCGCCTTGCCCGTAATACCACCCTTGAGATTAAGGAGATGAAGCAGGGCAAGCTAACACGTTTGCAAATTTTACGCGGACGGTTATGGGCAAGAGCCCCGCGTGGTAAATCCCGCCTCAATGTTGAAACCCCCTCTGCAACGGCCGCCATTCGCGGTACAGAATGGTCTTTGGAAGTTGCCGATACCCGCACCCAGCTTGTTGTGGCCAGTGGCGAGGTCAGTTTTTTCAATGATTTTGGCACAATCGCCGTAGCTGGCGGCGAAGCCGCTTCGGCCAGACCGGATAGTGCGCCTGTTAAAGAGATTATTGTCAATCGCCCGGGCCGCGAACAAATGCTCTATTTCCTGCCGGAAGAGGCCTTTGCCCCAAGCGGTCCTGACAATGACACCTTAAAAATGGCACGACAAGCAGCCTCCCTTGGAGAGTTTGAACGCGCCATCGAAATTCTAGAAGATGCCGAAAAAAGCGGCAATAAAAGCGCTGACCTTTATGCCCTCAAAGCCCGCATTGGATTGCTAATCGGCGATAGTGCATTAATTGAGCGCGCCGTCGATAAAGGTCTTTCACAAAACCCAAAAAACCCAATTCTGCTGGCTTTAAAAGCGGATTATCAGGCCAACTATCTTGGCCGTCCGGACCTTGCTCTTGTCAACGCCCAAAAGGCTGCAGAGCTTGCCCCACAAAATGCCGAAATCCTCCTCACCTTGGGGAAAATTCTTCTGGAACGCCGGGCTGATAAAGAAGCCATGTCGGTCATTGAAAAAGCCATTGCCGCCAATCCAAACCATGCCGAACTTTATGTGCAACAGGCCGATATTTATCTGGCGCAAAACCGGCCCAATAAAGCGCGCAAAGCTTTAAACCGCGCCTTTGAAATTTCGCCCAATCTTTCTCTTGCCCGCCTCGGCTATGGGCAAATTTACGCCCTGCAAGGCAAGCATGATCTGGCCTTACAGGAATTTCTCGCAACCTCAGCCGATAATCCCGGCTATTCGGCCGCTTTGTTGCGCCTTGCCGAAGCCTATGGACGCAAAAGAGAGCGCAGCCTTGCCGAGCAACAATTAGACACCGCCGATCGCCTTGATCCCAATTCGCCTTATCCACCACTTTATCGCACAGC